>JBOGFL010000272.1:0-3071 GCA_050743285.1 Acidimicrobiia bacterium | reverse complement strand
GGGTGTGGGCGGCGAGGAACCGCGCCACTGCGGTGAGGATCAGTGCACCTTCCTCTGATCCCTGCGGCCATGAGTGGTATTGGCGGATGCCCGCCTCGACGAGCTGGAACCAGTGAAACTCGGCGTCCTCGGCAAGAAGAGCATGGACGAGCGCGGCGATGAGACGCTCGGGATCGCCGCCGCCGCGCAGGAAGCCGTAGGCGATTCGGCCGGCGCTATCAACTTCGCCCTGCACGTCCCAGCACGCGGCGAGGTCTTCGAGCGCGCCCGTTTCCGTCGTCGGGAGACGCGCCGCCGGCACGTTGAGGAAGCGGTCGAGGTAGACGCGCATCGCTCCGTGCACGATCCCTCGCCGCAGTTCCGGCGTCGGGTTGCGCACCAGGGCCTGGTGGAGTCCGTTCGCGTACGTGAAGGCGTGGTGCACGCTGTCCCAGTCACCGAAGTCGTTCTGGGTGTGAAACCGCACGATGCGGAGGGCGGCGGCATACGCGAGGGCGCGGCCGAGCTGCTCTTCGGTCGCGCCGGCTTGAATCGCGTCTTCGATTGCGCCGAGGACCGTTGCCGGGTCATCGGCCGTCATCCGGTCACCGAGTCCGGCGACGCCTTCGAACGCGCCTCGGCGCCCCTCGCCCTCGGCCGCGAGTTCGGGCAGCCGGCGGTTCGTCTCCGCCGCGAGTACGGGGAGGTCGTGCGGGTGGCGCCACGCGCCCGACTCCTCGGCGCGACTGGCGCCTGCGGTCTGCGTGACCAGCGTGGGCAGGACCTTCGACGCGCGGTCGGCGCCCACGTGTTCGAGGGCTTCGTAAGCCTTGTTGGTGAAGTCGACCGTGTGGCCCCCGTCGAGAAAGAGGCGATCGGTGGCGGCCGCGAACATCATCGCCTCCACCTCATCGGGAAGCGCCGCACCCGCGAGTGCGGTGGCGAGGACGCGCTCGGCCGCATCGGCCGATCGGGTGTCGATGAACCGCCGGTACCAACCGTCGAGCCGGTCTCGTTGCTGTGCGCTCGTCCCGAGCGGGTCGAGAGGGAACCGGGGTGGATGGCTGCGCGTGTCGTTCGACACGAAGGTGAGGCCGTGCACGAGGGCGAGCGGCCGGTCGTCGGGATCGAGACGGGGAACGAGGTTGCCCATGGCGACGAGCACGGTCAGGCCGGCGCCCCAACCCCCCCGCCGGTAGGTGACGCCGAAGTCGACGCCGGTACCCACGATGGCGCTGGGCGCAACGCCGGCGTCGAGCAGGCCGAGCACCGACTTTGCGATCACGAGGCTCAGGCCCTCTTCCAACCCGTCGCGCAGGCGAGCTTCGAGGTGGCCGACAGGATCCGCGGCGGGCCGTGGTGACACAAGGACGTGGTCGCCGTCGAATGTGACGTCGTAGGCGGGCGCGTCGTCGGCGAACGGGTCGAGGGTGCAACCGGAGGCAAGGTCGAAGCGGGCGTGGTGCCAGTGGCACGTGACCAGGCCCGCCTCGACGGTCCCCCGGTGGAGCGGGAAACCGAGATGCGGGCAGCGGTCCTCGATCGCGTAGGCGCAGTTCTCGTGCCAGAAGACCACGACGGGGTGCGCGCCGACCTTCGTCAGCAGCTGTCCGGTTCTCTCGAGCTCGGAGCGCGATCCGGCTCGCACCTGCATCCCGCGCTGGTTCCTCGTTGTCACCACGGCAGCGACCCTAAGACGTGAAGTGGACTTGAAGCCAAGGGCGTTACTCTCGGTTCGTGCGAGTCCTGCTGGTGTCGACGTACGAGCTCGGGCATCAGCCCCTGCATGTGGCCGCGCCGGCGGCCCGGCTGCGATCCCGCGGCCACGACGTCAGGGTCGTCGACCTCGCGGTCGAGCCGTGGGACCCGGCGGCCGCGGCGTGGGCCGATCGCATCGCCTGCTCGGTACCGATGCACACGGCAACGCGGCTCGCACGCGAGGCGACGCGGGCGGCGCGCGCGGCCAACCCGAACGCCCCGGTCTGCTTCTACGGGCTCTACGCGGCGATGGGCCGTGGCGTCGCCGACGACATGATCGCGGGCGAGTACGAGGAAGCGCTCGTCCGATGGGTCGAGGGCGGGTCGCTTTCGGCGCCGGAGCGCGTGCTCGGACGACCAGCGGCGTCGCGTCCACCGGCCCCCCCGGCGCGTGAGCTTCTCCCCGATCTCGCCGGGTACGCGCACCTCATCGGTCCCGGCGACCCGCGTCCGGTTGCCTACGTCGAGGCGTCGCACGGGTGCGCGCACCGGTGCCGGCACTGCCCGGTGCCGGTCGTGTACGACGGACGGACGCGCGTCGTCGCCGTCGACGCGGTACTCGCCGACGTGGAGCAGCAGGTGCAGGCGGGCGCCCGGCACGTGACGTTCGGCGACCCCGACTTCCTCAACCGTCCGCGCCACGCCCGCCGCGTGGTCGAGGCGGTGCACGACGCCTTTCCCGACGTGTCCTTCGACTGCACGGTGAAGGTCGAGCACGTGCTGCGCCACCCTGACCTGTGGGCCGATTTCGCCGCCTGTGGCTGCCTGTTCGTGGTGTCCGCTTTCGAGACGACGAACGACTCGATCCTCGAGCGACTCGACAAAGGCCACACCGCCGCCGACATGGCGCTCGCCACCGCCCGGCTCCGGTGCCACGGCATCGAGGTCCGGCCGTCGTGGATGCCGTTCACACCGTGGACGACGCCCGCCGACGTCGTCGAGATCCTCGACTTCGTCGCCACGCACGACCTCGTGGGCAACGTCGACCCGGTGCAATACACGATCCGCCTGCTGCTTCCCGAGGGATCGCTGCTCCTCGGCCATCCCGATCTGGCGCCATACCTCGGCCGGTGGGACGAGGAGCGCCTCACGTTCGACTGGACTGCGGCCCACCCCGCCGCCGACGACCTTCAGGTCGAGCTCGCGGCGTTGGTCGAGCGTCGTCTGGCCGAGGATGCACCGCTCGACGACGTCTACGCGTCCGTGCGCGCCGCAAGCGGGGCGCCGCCCGTCCCGCTCCCGCCCGCGCGCGCGGTCCCCCGCCTCACCGAGTCGTGGTTCTGCTGCGCGGAGCCCACCCAAGCGCAGCTTGCGCCGCTGCTTGGTCGCTGAGT
>JBOGFL010000271.1:0-5885 GCA_050743285.1 Acidimicrobiia bacterium | reverse complement strand
CGTGGAGACACCAGCGACGTAGGCCTCCTGCACGACCGAGACGAGCGCCTGCTCGCTGCGGCGGCACGGCTCCAGGAAGCTCGGGAAATAGCTGCCGCGACGGATCTTCGGAATGGCAAGCTCGATCTCTCCGGCCCGCGTCTGCCAAGGCCGCGCCCGGTAGCCGTTTCGATGCGTCAGCCGCTCCTCCGGGGCCCGCTCGCCGCGCGCGGCGCCGACCAGCCCCGACACCCCCGCCCCCATCAACTGCTGGCACACCCAGGAAAGCGACTCGCGCAGGAAATCGAGACCCTCACCCTCGAGCAGGTAGCCGACGACCTCCTCAGCCGTCATCCTCTCCCTCTCCGCCATCGTAGTGCCCCCTTCGTCGATCCTCGGCAGGACCCGACGAGTGTGAGCGCCCCGGTGGCCGGACTACACCCAGCCTCCGTCCGACGCGCTCCTACACCTATCTAAGGGTGGGCAGGACGGCAACCGGCGGGGGCGGCCTCGCGGAGCTTGTGCAGGGGTAGCAACCCATACCTATCTCGGCGCGCGGTGCTCGCGGCGCAGGATGTGAAGTCGGGGACGCAAAGCGACGCCTCATTCCACGCGGGAGGCGGCGATTGCCGGTCTCGGGTGTAGGAGGGAGCGCGTCAAGGCGATGGCCCTCAGGCCGCGGCGAGCCCGTGCTCGCGTAGGGCGTGATAGGCGCGCTTGCCGATCTTGCGGGCGATGGTCAGCCTCGCCACGGTCGCGTCACGCCGCTGCCGGATCGTCCGGTAGAGCTCGAGATCAGGCGAGGTCGTCCGGTGCGCGTGCACCGCGGCTTCGACGAGTGCCCAGCGCAGATGCGCCGAGCCGGCCTTGGCGAGCTTGCCGCGCCGGCGTGTCTCGCCCGACTCGTCGACGACCGGGTCGAGCCCGGCCAGGCGGGTGATCTGCTCGGCACGGCGGAAGCGGCGTGCCTCGCCGATCTCGGCCAGCAGGTGGCAGGCGAGGATCGGACCGATCCCGTAGATCGACTGCAGCGCCTGGCAGCGCTCGTCGGAGCGAGCGAAGCGGCGCAGCTCGGCGTCGACCGCGTCGAGTTGCACCTCCAGCGCGGCCATCACGGAGAGCAACGCCTCGACCTGGAGCCGCGCGTGCTCGGGCAGCTTGAGCCCCGCGACCCAGCGGAGCCCCTCCACGGTCAGGAGACGCTGCTTCGCGCACGGCCACCCCTCATGGGCGGAGGAAGGCGTGCAGACGAAGGGCCCAGCGGCAACGGTCCTCGGCGAGCGCCTTCCGTAGCCGCGTGCGGTCGCGCAATTGCTGGATCTCCACCGGCGGGATCCACGACTCGGGCAGCATCTCCTTCGCCAGCAGGCGGGCGAGCCAGCGCGCATCGAAGCGGTCGGTCTTCGCGCTCCTGCGCCGTCCGAGCAGTGCGCGGCTCTGCACCGGCTCGGCGAGGCGAACGTCGAAGCCCTGCTCCGCGAGCTCGCGCCACACCCAGCGCCAGCCGGTCGTCGCCTCGATCGCGACCGCCTCGAGCCGGTCTTGCCAGCGCTCGGCCCAGCGGGCGAGGCTCTCCCGATCGGCCGAGAAGCGCGCCTCGACCACCTCGCCGGTCTCAGCATTGAGCACCGCGGCCTGGAAGACATGCTTGTGGATGTCGATTGCCGCGTACAGCACCACGGACCTCCTCTCGTTGACAGAGGCCCGATCGTCCGAAGTGGTCAGGACGGAGCCCTTATGACATCCACGCTATGGGACGTGACCCCCACCCCACTCGCTCGAACGAGCATCAGCTAGGACGGCTAGGCTCCGTTGTCGGCCGCAGAGCACAGCGTGCAGATTTAAGGCGCCTACGTGCGCGACTTCAGCTACGGGCAGCCATCTCCATCGAACCGGCGCTGGCGTTGGCGGTCTGCCAGTCCTTGACATCAGAAAGGTGCCGTGGGATCATCGCCCGCAGAAGCTGGCGATTGGATGTTGCGCAGGGTGCAGTCAGCCGCACATTCCACAGATAGCTCGCAGGAGCGAATCGGCAGGCGGAGTTATGCGAGTTGATCGTTTCAGGCCCCATCGGCGCAAGGTGATTCTTTGCCTGGCTGTTTTGGTCGGGCTTGGCGCGGCTGCGGTCGCCTTGCCCCACCATGGGTATGACACCATGTTCAAAACCGCGAACTACAACCAAGATTGCCACGATGGCTCCTTGACTGACGCTCCCGGCCATTGCCAGAGCGATAACGCCACTCTGACTTTCTGGTTCCAGAACTCACTCGAGTTCGGAGAGAAGGCCAACATCCGTAGCATCCTTCAGTACCAGTTTCACCCTACCGATCTCAATACCCTCGAGGTGGATTCGCCAGAGTATTCGGGCGGTTCTGAGACGGACATCATCTATCAACACAGAGATAGTCTTCCGGGTAACGCAAAGGCCACGACCTGGTGCAACGACGCCGTTAGCGACAAGAAGTGCGACCAGCACTACGTGGCCTTTAGGGTCACCGGTGATCAAGGCGTTGCGTGTCATGAGACTGGTCATGCTGTCGGCCTCACGCATGGAAGGCAGGGAAGCCCAAGGTTGGAAAACACGGACACATCGCTGCACTGCATGCGAACGGTGGCTCCGCCCAGCACGATCGGCCCTCACAACCGGCAGCAGATCAACTCGACTTATCCGAACTAGAGGGAAATCCAGGTGCCGAGAATAGCGATCGGACTGGCTACGATCCTAGCCGTACTTGCCATTGGAGGGTCGACGATTGGTCGGGAATCGACTTCAGGCTCCTTGGCTATAGGAACCGCCACGGATAGGTTTCCATCTGATACTTTTGAAGACTGGGTGACCTTCGCACACTTCGTCGCGATTGCATCGGTCGTGGGCGAGGACGAGATTCCACCTCCTAGCGATGTCATCACGACTGGCGAAGGTTATATCGGCCGGACGGTCGATGTGCAGATTGATGCCGAGGACATCCTCTGGCTCGGTGAGAATAACCCGGACTGGTTTACTGGAATCGAAGACGTGGTGACGTGGGGATGGGTGCTGGAGGAGGGCGTGCAGCTGCCCTTTGGAACCTGGGGCTCACCTCGCATTGAGGTAGGCCAGCAGTACATCATTCCCTTTGTGCTCGCGCCAGGAGAGGACGGCGTGAGTGTGTGGACCGCACTCTCGTCCGCGGCGACGCTGCCGTACGACGGCGAGTTCATCACGACAGACGGGATCATCGGTAACGACCCCTCGCCCATTCTCTCTGAGATGGAGGGTCAGAACGCTCTGGCGCTAGTTGGCGAGCTCCAGCTCGCCGCCGGCTTGACGTCTCTCGACACAAAGTACGCGGACCTCGACCCGGATGCACGTACGCAGGCAGTTCTGCGCGAGAGAGGGCAGATCAAGCCCTAGTTCAGTGAGGTGCGCGACCACGGTCGTCAACAACTGAGCGCCGATCACGTCTCTGAACGAAGCGAGGGAGTGAAGATGCGCCGTTGTGCGTATACCTTCCTAGATGAGTCAGGCCGCCCCGGTCATGATTTCGCCTAGCGACGGCGAGCTCGCGCGCGCCGCTTGTGATGGTTCGGACGAGGCCGCGGCCACGCTCTTTCGTCGCTATTGGGCCCCAGCGTGGCGGGCGGCCTACATGATTGTCCATCGAAGGGCGGTGGCGGACGATGTTGCTCAGGAGGCCTTCCAGCGGGCGTTTCGAGCGCTGCCTGAGTACGATCCGACAAGGCAGTTTGGGCCTTGGCTTCATCGTATCGTCGTTAACCGAGCGCTTGATGTCGTCCGCCGGGAGCGCCGCTTCGTCCCCCTGCACGAACGTGAGGAAGACCGAGCGGAGGCACTCGAAGACACCTCACGCGATCCAGAGCTCCTCGGGGCGGTCGCGCGACTTGACCCAGATCGTCGCGTCCTCATCGCGCTCAGGTACTGGCTTGACTACTCACCACCTGAGATCGCAGAGCTCCTCGGGCTTCCCGTAGGAACTATCTCGTCACGCCTATCCCGGGCGCTTGCTGAGCTGCGAACCATTCTGGAGGAGAGACATGTCTCATGAGATCGAGAGCCGGCTTCGGGCAGCGTCCCCAGCACCGCGGCCTCCGGATCGCGAAGTCGAGGAGCGGGCGCTCGCCGCAGCCCTCGCGGAGCTTCCTGGTCGGCCGAACATTCGGGCGGCCTCCGCGAGCGGGCAGCGTCGGTTCCTCGACCCTGTGTCTAGACGCAGGACGCAGCTCGTCGGCGTGGGGGTGGCCGTCGCGGCGGTTGCTGTCGGGGCGGTGCTTTGGGCGACGGTCTGGCCGGGATCGTCCCCGTCGTCCGACCAGTCCGCCTCATCCGTGGTCATCGGCGGCCAGAGCGACCTGACTGAGCTGTTCCCATCGGACACGCTTACCGACCTTGTTTCGTACGCCGATCAGGTTTCTATCGTGTCAGTACAAGACGAAGAGGCGCTTCCCGCAGATCCGGCGGATGTCGAGAGAGGTGAAGGCTATGTCGGCCGCGACGCGACCCTGGAACTTCAGGACACGATCTGGCACCGAGAGGGGGCGCCCTCCAAAGGCGAGTCCCTCCGCATCACTACGGAGGGCTGGGTCCTCCAGGACGGCCGTCGGCTTCGCTTCGCCAACTGGGGCGCCCCCCGGCTCGAGGTAGGGCGACAGTATGTTCTGCCGCTCGTTCGGGTGCGTAGCGAGGGCGTCGGGTGGACCGTCCTCTCCACGTACGCAGTCCTACCCTTCGACGGCCAGAGAATCACGACCGAGGGGGTCCTCGAGGGCGGCCCTTCGCCCATCCTCGAAGAGGTTGCGGGAATGACACCCGGCGAGCTGGCCGAGCTTCTCGCACGCACGCCCCCAGACCCCCTTGCTGCGAAGTACGCCCACCTCGACCCCGAGAAGCGAGTGGAGAAGGTATTTCGCGAGAAGGGCCTAACGGATTAGCTGAGAGCCTCGGCTTGTCCCCATCGACGGCTCAGCCTTCGCCTCTGACCGAACGAGGACGCTGTGGGAGGATGTCCCGCTCGTCGTGGCCTGGACCCGGGTAGCGGGTAGACACTTGCCTGGTTGAGGTTTGTTGGACGCGGTCGGCGTGGAGCCGAGGCCCGGAGGATCGAGGCGGAGCGGCGATTATCGACGCCGGTTCAATACTGCCTCTTCGGGCATTGCCGTGGGCGATGCGGTGCCCGCTCTCGTCGGTGGATGCTGAGCGTGTAGGTCACGCGCACCCGCCCGCGCTCGTAGTCCCGGTTGCTCGCCAAAGCGATCGAGAGGAGGCGGTGGATGCCCGTGACGACCCTATTCAAGCGGCTCCTGCGTCTGGACGGGGTGCGCGTGGTGGCGGTGGAGCTCGAGGGCGAGCCCGGGAGGGAGCGCGTCGTGGTCGATCTGGAGCGGCCGGCGAGGCGGCGGCTTTGCTGCCCGCGCTGCGGCTTTCGCACGCGTGCGACCTACGACCGCGGGCTGCGCACGCTGCGCCACCTGGACGTGCTTCGCACCGCCTGCTTCATTCGTCTGGAGGTGTGCCGGCTCGACTGTCCCCCGCTGCGGCGTGGTCGCCGAGGAGCTTCCCTTCGCCGGGCCGGAAGCCGCTTCACGCGCGCCTTCGAGGGCACCTGCGTCTGGCTCGTTCGGGACGCGCCCAAGACCGTGGTCTCGCGGTTGATGCGAGTGGACTGGGCCACGGTCGGGCGCATGATCGAGCGTGTCGTCGCCGAGGCCTCGGCGAAGGGCGAAGACTGGCTGGTCGACCTGAGCCGGATCGGGATCGACGAGGTCTCCTACCGCAAAGGCCGCCGCTACCTGCTCTGCGTCGTCTGCCACGACACGGGCCGGATCGTCTGGGCCGCCCCGGACAAGAGCGGGTCTGTCCGATTCTCTGTGTAGGCGTGGTCTGAGTTTGAGCGGGTGCGCCGCTCGCC
>JBOGFL010000270.1:0-2624 GCA_050743285.1 Acidimicrobiia bacterium | reverse complement strand
GGGACGTGCGGGGGCCTGATCCTGCTCGCGCGCGAGGTGCACGGCGGCCGTCCCGACCGGCCGTCTCTCGACGCGCTCGATATCACCGCGGTCCGCAATGCCTACGGCACCCAACTCGACTCGTTCGAGGCCGCGGTGCCGATCGACGACCTCGGTGCCGAGCCGTTCCCGGGGGTGTTCATCCGGGCGCCGGTCGTCGAGCGCGCCGGTCCCGCGGTCGAGGTCGGCGCCCGCCACGACGGTCACCCTGTCCTCGTGCGTCAAGGTCGCGTGTGGGCGTCGACGTTCCATCCCGAGTTGTCCGGCGACCTGCGCCTGCACCGCCGTTTTCTGGGGGAGGTCTCATCATGAGCGGTCACTCGAAGTGGCACTCGATCAAGCACAAGAAGGGTGCTGCCGACGCGGCCCGGGGCAAGTTGTTCGCCCGGCTGATCCGCCAGATCGAGGTAGCGGCGCGCGACGGTGGCGGTGACACCGACTCCGACGCCACGTTGCGGACCGCGGTGCAGAGCGCCCGCGACAGCTCGGTTCCCGCCGACACGATTGAGCGAGCCATCAAGCGGGGAACGGGGGAGTTGGAGGGTGTCCGTTACGAGTCGGTCACCTACGAGGGCTACGCGCCAAATGGGGTCGCGGTGTACGTCGAGTGCCTCACCGACAACCGGAACCGCACCACGGCCGAGATCAAGAACCTCTTCACGCGGCTCGGCGGCTCGCTGGCGGAGCCGGGCGCGGTGGCCTGGCAGTTCGTGCGCAAGGGCGTCATCGTGCTCGAGAAGTCAGCCGCCTCCGAAGACGACCTGATGACGATCACCCTTGACGCCGGCGCCGAGGACATTGTCGACCAGGGCGACACGTGGCAGGTGACGACCGCGCCGACCGACCTGCACGCTGTGCGCGGCGCGCTCGGCGAGGCCGGGCTCGGGGTCACCAGCGCCGACCTGCCGATGTTGGCCACGACGACCGTCGCCCTCGCCGACGAGTCGAGTGCCAAGCAGGTGTTGCGCGTGATCGAGGCCCTCGAAGACCTCGACGACGTCCAAGGGGTTCACTCGAACTTCGACATTCCCGACACTGTGCTGGAGAGCGTGAGCGCCTGATGGATCTGAACGAAGCCCGCGAGTTCATCCGGGAACACCACCGCGCGGTGCTGGCGACCCGGCGGCGCGGCGGATCGCCGCAGATGTCGATCGTCGTCTGTGGCGTCGACAACGGGGGGAGCATCGTGATCTCGAGCCGCGAGACGGCGATGAAGACGAAGAACCTCGCACGCGATCCGCACGCCTCGATCTGTGTCTTCAGTGACGGCTTCTTCGGACCCTGGGTTCAGGTCGACGGCACCGCCACCGTCGTGAGCCTGCCCGACGCGATGGATCCGCTCATCGACTACTACCGGTCGCTGTCGGGCGAGCACCCGAACTGGGAGGAGTACCGCGCGGCCATGGAAAGCGAGAAGCGCGTGATCATCCGCATCCAACCCGAGCGCGCCGGTCCCGACGCCAGCGGCTGAGCCGCTGGTGCGCTCAGCCGCCAACACGGTGGTTGCGCGCACCAACGAGACGTGCAGTACGGTTTCGCCACCTTTCTGGGGGACGAGTGCGGATCACGACAAATGTGAACGGGGCGGCGCAGAGCCACGACGTCGAGCCCCGGCTCCTCCTCGTCCAGTACCTCCGCGACGTGGTCGGCCTCACCGGGACCAAGGTCGGGTGTGACACGTCGTCGTGCGGCGCCTGCACCGTTCTCGTCGACGGCGAGTCGGTGAAGTCGTGCACGATGCTGGCGCTACAGGCCGATGGATCCGACGTGACCACGATCGAGGGCCTCGCGCGCGAGGACGAGTGGCACCCCGTGCAACGGGCGTTTCACGAGCAGCACGCGCTGCAGTGCGGCTTCTGCACCGCGGGCATGGTCATGGCGACGGTGTCGCTGCTCGAAGAGATCCCGAACCCGACCGAGGCCGACGTGCGGCTGGGCCTCGAAGGAAACCTCTGCCGATGCACCGGCTACCACAACATCGTCCGCGCCGTGCTCGCCGCCGCCGCTGACCGCGCCGGAGCCCGTACCCGGTGATCCCCGCTCCATTCGAGTACGTCCGGGCAGCATCGGTCGACGAGGCGCTTGCGGCCCTCGCCGAGCACGGCGACGAGGCCAAGCTGCTCGCCGGCGGCATGTCGTTGCTTCCATTGATGAAGCTGCGCCTGGCCCGCCCTTCGGTGCTCGTCGACGTGGGCCGGCTGCGTGATCTCTCCTACGTACGTGACGAGGGCGACCACGTCGCGATCGGCGCCCTCACTCGTCACCGCGATCTCGAGACCAATGAGCTCCTCTGCCAGCAATGTGGCGTGCTCCCAGCGGTCGCCTCGGAGGTGGGCGACAACCAGGTTCGGCACCGCGGGACCATCGGCGGCTCGGTGGCCCACGGCGACCCGGCCTCCGATCTCCCCGCCACGCTGCTGGCGCTCGACGCCACCTTCGTGGCTCGCGGTCCGGGCGGCGAACGCACGCTTGCGTCCCGCGACCTCTTCGAAGGCTTCCTCGAGACCGCGCTGGCGCCCGAGGAACTCCTCACCGAGATCCGCGTCCCGAAGACGGGCGGGCGCGGGTTCTCGTACCAGAAGTTC
>JBOGFL010000269.1:0-4379 GCA_050743285.1 Acidimicrobiia bacterium | reverse complement strand
GCCGAGGAGGTCGCGGCGCTCATTCCCGACGCCCGCCTGGCGACCATCGGTACCGCCGGCCACCATGCCGCCGGCGACAACCCCGAGACGACAGTCGACCTGGTTCGCGGGTTTCTCGCCGACATCGGCTGGTAGCCCCGCCTGTCTCTTGTAGACCAAACAACGTCGGCTAGGCGCCGAGCGTCGAGAAGGCCTGCCGCTCGAACCGCTCTGTGATTCGCCAACCGTCGAGAGTTCGCGCCAGCCGGTCCTCGTACGTTGCGCCGACGTAGAAAAGCTTCGTGCTGCCGTCGGGCTGTGCCACACCCATCGGGTTGTAGACGTCGGTGCGGCTGGTTGCCGTGTCGCCGTCGAGGCTGATCGCGGGCATGCCGATGAGGTGCTGGGTCATGGGGAACGTCCCGAGTACCTCGGCCAGCCACGCCTTGATCTCCGGATACCTGCCCTTGATGCCGCCCGACGTCGTGTAGTCGATGGCGGCATTGGGAGTGAACACGGTGTCGAGCCCGTCCCAGTTCTGCGTGTCGAGCGCGGCGGTGTAGCGCGCCAGCACGTCCATGATCGCCACGCGGTCGTCGGTCTCGCTCACGGTGTGCGGGTCACTTCGGGGGACTGACGTTGACGATCAGCGTGAACCGGGTTGTCACCACCGGGTCGCCCGACCCGGCGTCCTTCCACGCGGTCTCGGTGACGTAGAACTCCATCTTCCCGCCGTTCGAGCGCTCCTTCTCGGATACGTCGACGATCGACGTGCTGCCCTCGAGCGTCTGCCCGACACGCGGCCAGCCCTGGTACTCGAACTCCTGCTCGCCGTGGAGGATCATGCGCCCGGGCCCCCGGAGCTGCTCGATCGGCAGCGAGGACGCGCCGCCCTGGCCGAGCGAGCCCCAGTAGGCCATGACGAACGGGAACGTGGGCGGGACGAGCGCGTCCCCGCCGTCGAACTCCTCCAACTCGTCCTTGAGCGCTCGGGCGAACGTACGGACCGGTCCCCGCTCGATCGTCACCCGTTGGGTGCCCATCTCCTTGCCTTTCAATTCGGTAAGTGCCACTGGGACTCCTGGGTCAGGGGCTGGGAGGTACCGAGAGCAGGTGCTTCATGACTTTCTGGGTGGCGTTCCGCGGCAGCTCGTCCACGAAATGCACCTGGCGGGGGCACTTGTAGTCGGCGAGGCGCGCCGCACAGAACGCCTTGAGATCCTCGGCGGTGAGAACCTCCTGGGGCTTCAGCACGACGAAGGCGGCGACGTCTTCGCCGAGGGTCTTGTGGGGTACGCCGACCACCGCGGCCTCCCGGATCGCGGGGTGGTCCATGATCACCGCTTCCACATCCGTCGCGTAGATGTTGTGCCCGCCGCGGATGATCATGTCTTTCTTGCGTCCCGCGATGTAGAGGAAACCGTCGGCGTCGAGCTTGGCGAGGTCGCCGGTGCGCAGCCATCCGTCCGGGGTCCACGTGTCGGCGGTCGCCTGCTCGTCCTTGTAGTACTCGCGCTGCACGCCCGGCATGCGAGTCAGCAGCTCACCGACGACCTGGGGCGCGCATTCATTGCCGTCGTCGTCGACGATCTTGATCTCCATCGGGGGGATCGGCTTACCCACCGATCCGATCCGCTTGGTCAGCTCTTCCTTCGGCATGACGATGTAGGCCGGGCCCGCTTCGGTGATTCCGTAGGAATTGGAGACGCTGGCCTGCGGCAACCGCGCCTGCATCCGCGTCAGCGTGGGCGGCGCGATTGGCGCGGCACCGATCGCCACCGACTGGAGACTCGAGAGATCGCGCCGCTCGAAGTCGGGATGCGCGACGATCAGCTCGACCATCGCGGGAACGAGCATCGTCATCATCGGGCGCTCGCGCTCGACCGCCTCCAGCCACTTCCCGGCGTCGAACGGCGTCAGGTAGAGCCCGCGCAGTCCCATCTTCATTGGGTTGAAGATGAAGGCGATCCCTGCGAACGTGAACAGCGGCGCGCCGTGCAGCCAGCCCCCGCCCGTCCACATCGGCTCGTGGTTCGGGATCATCGCCACGTTGTTGTGGCGCACCGCGACGCCCTTGGGGAGCCCGGTCGTCCCCGACGTGTACATGATGTCGGCGAGGTCGGTCTGCGCCACCGGCGCCTGGAAGTCGTCGTTGTCCTGATCGAGCAGTTCGTCGTACGGCATGACGTTGCTGCCGCGCGCCCCGCTCACGAGCAGGGGGAAAGGCGCCCGCTCCCGGACCTCACTCGCCTTGGCGAGCAGCGACTCGCTCGTCACGAGCGCGGCGACCTCGGCGTGGCGGAGGATCGTCTCGACCTCGGGCACGGTCAGGCGGGTGTTGGTGGGGACGGCGACCGCGCCCGCCTTGTGAACCGCCGCGTACACGACGATCCAGCGCAGCACCTCCTCGCTGGGGAGGTAGATCGATACCCGGTCGCCAGGCTGCACGCCGTGCGCGGCCAGCCCACGCGCCAGGCGGTTCGACTGCTCATCCCACTCGGCGAACGTGATCGCGGTGCCCGCAGTCAGGTCGCGGTACGCGACTTCTTCCGCGTACTCGCGCGCCATGAAGCGCAGCTGGTCGACCTGCTTGTCGCCCCAGTCAGGCATTGCCGTCGGTGCCGCCTACGTCCATCCCATCGGGGGGACGCCGGCGTCGCGTTCGGCGAACAGCTTGGCCTTCTGCTCGACGAGCTCGCTCACGGTCCAGCGATCGCCCTTGCTGACCTCGCCGGCGAGGCTCCAGCCCCGCATCAGGTACACGTGATCGGCCCACACCACGAACACCTGGCCGGTGATGTCGGCGGCGGCGTCAGTTGCCAGGAAGCCGACCAGCGGTGCGATGTTGGCCGGGTTCCACTCGTCGAACTCGCCTTCCTTGGCCGTCATGAACTCCTTGGAACCGGCGACGGTCGCAGTCAGGCGCGTGCGGGCGCGCGGCGCGATGCAATTGGCGGTGACGCCGTAGCGGCTGAGCTCGCGCCCGAGGACGATCGTCATCGACGCGATGCCGGCCTTGGCGGCGGCGTAGTTGGCCTGACCTGCGTTGCCGAAGAGCCCCGATTCGCTGGCGGTGTTGATGATGCGGCCCGTGACCGGTTCGCCCGCCTTCGAGCGCTCGCGCCAGTACGTGGCCGCGAACCGGGTCGGGGCGAAGTGGCCCTTGAGGTGGACGTTGATGACCGCGTCCCAGTCACTCTCGTCCATGTTGAAGATCATCTTGTCGCGGAGGATGCCGGCGTTGTTCACGAGGATGTTGAGGTCGCCGAAGCTGTCGACCGCCTGGCTGACCATGCTCTGGGCGCCGTCCCAGTCGGCGACGTTGTCGTAGTTCGCCTCCGCCTCGCCGCCGGCGGCCTCGATCTCGTCGACCACCTGCTGCGCCGGGCTCTTGTCGTCGCCCTCACCCTCGGCGCTGCCGCCGAGGTCGTTGACCACGACCTTGGCGCCTTCGGCGGCCAGCAGCAGCGCCTCTTCCTTGCCGACGCCTCGTCCTGCACCGGTGACGATGGCGACCTTCCCGTCGAGCGTGCCCATATCTCCTCCTGTCCGGACCAGTGAGACTAGCGGCGCGCCGCCGGGCGCCTCTGCTAAGGGTGGTGCGTGACCGGCACTGGCACCGGCGCCGATCTCGAGCTCGCGCTCGAGCTGGCCGACCTCGCCGACGGCGTCACCAGGCCGAGGTTCCGCGCTCGCGATCTGCACGTCGAGACCAAGCCCGACCTCACGCCGGTCACGGAGGCCGACCGGAACGTCGAGCAGGCTCTGAGGGAACGGCTGACCGCGACCCGGCCCGATGACGCGGTGCTCGGCGAGGAGTTCGGGACGACGGGCACCGGCGTCCGCCGCTGGATCATCGACCCGATCGACGGGACCAAGAACTTCGTGCGCGGCGTTCCCGTATGGGCGTCGCTGGTCGCCCTCGAGGTCGACAGGACGATCGCGGTGGGGGTGGTGTCGGCGCCCGCGCTCGGTCGGCGGTGGTGGGCGGCGCGTGGGCAGGGGGCGTTCGCCGACGGGGCGTCGATCCGGGTCTCCGCGGTCGCCGACATTGACGACGCGCACCTTGCCTACGACAGCGTCGCCGGTTGGGATACCCGGGGCCTCGAGACCGAGTTCCTGGACCTCGCCCGCCGCTGCTGGCGGACCCGCGGGTTCGGGGACTTCTGGTCGCACATGCTCGTCGCCGAGGGCGCCTGCGACATCGCAGTCGAGCCGCAGGTCGCGCTGTGGGACCTCGCGCCGCTCCTGGTGATCGTGGAGGAGGCCGGTGGTCGCTTCACCGACCTGGGAGGGGACGCCCGGGCCGACGGGGGCAGCGCGGTCTCGACCAACGCGCTGCTGCACGACGAGGTGCTGGACGCGTTCCGCATCTGAGTGACACCGCATCGGTGGCGTAG
>JBOGFL010000268.1:0-1962 GCA_050743285.1 Acidimicrobiia bacterium | reverse complement strand
CCTCTACGGCGGCCTCACCGCCCAAGTTCACGCCGCCGGCTTTCGGGTCGTGGACGGAGACTGCGCGCCGGCCAACGGACGCACCGACTGGACCGACCACACCGTCACCGTCCGTCCCGACCTCGAGCCCGCCCAACGCGCCAAGACCCTCGCCCACGAACTCGCCCACGTTCGCCTCCACGGTCCCGGCGGCGACGGCGCCGTCCTCAGCCCCCCACGCAAAGAGGTCGAAGCCGAAAGCGTCGCCTACCTCGTCGCCGCGCACGTCGGCCTCGACTCGACCGACTACACGATTCCCTACGTCGCCCACTGGTCCGGCGGGGACCTCGATCTCGTCCTCGCCACCGCCGACCGAGTCGTCGACACCGCACGCCACATCACCGACGAGCTCGCGATCCACCTCGCCCCCGCACTCGACCCCAAGACCCCATCCCCCAAGAACGTCCCGCGGGAGCTCGAAGAATCCGGGTCGCGTCACCCCGCTCACCCCTTGCGCCGGCCTGACCATCACACCCTTCGACGCCTCGGCCACCAAGTCGACCGCGACGCGGAGGTCCTGTTGCGAAACCTCGCCGCCAACGCCGATGCCTGGGGCGCCGACCCCGCCGCCCGCGCCGCGCTCGCCCGGCTGCTGTCCGCACACGACGTCACGTCGAAACCCACGCCTCGCCACGAGCCGCCCGGACTCGGCCCATGAACGAGCGAACCGTGAACCAACTCGCCTTCACCCTCCATGAGTCGGGGCCCGAACCCGATGCGCGCAATGCGTGGACGGTTTGGGTCACTCGTCCCGGCGACCACTGGCACACCGCCCCTCCGGAGCCACCCGACGGGCACCGCTGCCGGCCAACCGCCGAGTACCAGGACGTCCGCGACGACGGCGGGGACCTGTACTTCCGCGGCGCCTGCCTCACCTGCGCATGGCGAGGCGCGCCCCGCGACGACGAGAACGCCGCCGTCGAAGACGCCCACGACCACACCCACCCCGAATGGCACGCCCTTCCCGTCGTCGACTCGCCTCCCGACCTCGGCAATGTCACTCGGCGAGACGCCGAGCGCCGCCGCCAGCGGTGGCTCGACCGCATCGCGCAGCAATACCCGCCCGACTGGTTCGTCACCGGCGGCCCCATCCGCACCCGCCGCTCGCCCCATGGCACCCGCCACGTCCCCGGCCGCGCCCCCGGCGGCGGCTACGACCTCTGCGGCGACGTGCGCGAGCGGCGGCTTATACCCAACGTTTCGGAACCCGCTCCCAGGAGTGTCGCGTGACCGCTCCATCCCGCCGCTTGGCTCGAGGAGACCCCATGAGCATCGCGACTTACGAGATCACACCCGAACTCGCCCAGGAACTGCGCGCGGCCGTCGCGTGGTGGCAAAAACCACGGCCGACCCGACCTGACCGCACCGTCGGCGCTGCGTGAAGCCGTCGAAGACTGGATCGCCGCGCTGCGCGCCGAACACCTCAACGAACACGACATCCCCCTCCAACCACCAGGCCCCCGACCCATCGGCTCATGATCGCTTACGCCGCAGCAATCCCGACCAGCCACACAGACCAACGACACGACCCACACCCCGCTGCCCGCACGCCCATGCCTGGACCGCCCGGTACCCGCCAACCGCGGGGCGCCGACGGATGACCCCGACGAGCGGAACGAAAGCCAGCCCCGTACCGGACGCCCTCATCGGTCCCGACGAGCTCGCCGCCTACCTCCACGTACCCATCAAGACCATCTACGAATGGCGCTACCTCGGGACCGGCCCACCCGGCTATCGCGTCGGCCGCCACGTCCGCTACCGCCTCAACGACATCGACAACTGGCTCGAAACAAAACGCGACCGACCGCGCGTCCCATAGCAGCCTGCTGAGGGCCAACGTCGATGTGACGGAACGACACCGGTCGAAACCGCGAGCACGAGCACCACATCTTGAATGAGGTTCTCTCCCGCGCGGTCGAGTGT
>JBOGFL010000267.1:0-2130 GCA_050743285.1 Acidimicrobiia bacterium | reverse complement strand
GCGTCAGCGTGACCGTGGCGCCCGCGGCCCGGCGCAGCGCCCGTACCCCCGAGCGATCGAGCGCGCCGACGTACGTGACGTCGTTGGCGGCCACGTCGCCGGCGAAGCGCCAGGTGCGGGTGCCGAGCTGCACGGTGACGGTGGCGTCGGGCAAGGGCGCGCGTCGCTGGCTGGCGACGTGCACCAGCCCCTGGCGGGGCTCCAGCATCGGCAGCACCGCGCGGCACGCGTCCCTCAGCGCGGCGTACCCGAGCTTCGGCGCCCGCTCGTTGTCGAGCACCGACCACGTCACCGCGGGATGGCCGTCGGCAAAGCAGAAGTGGCAGAACCCCCCGGTCGGGTTCCACTGAATCCGGCGTAGGTCCTCGATCTGGAGCTGGATGAGCGTCGCCTGGTACGCCTGGGTCGCAATGCGCCACTCGTCGAACGTCTCGAACGCCGACGGGGGAACGTGCCGGTTGAACACGCGCTTCTGGCACGCGTGCCGCTCGAAGAGCGTTTCCCAGTCGAGGTCGGGCCAGCGGTCGGGCTCCATGAAGTCGTTGGTGTCGGGGACGGCCTGGGCGCCGAACTCGCTCACGAAGCGCGCCACCCGTGGCACCGCCGCCAACGCCGGCGCGAGGCCGTCCATCCGGCCGTGGTACCACCCGAAGTAGAAGTGGCTGTCGGTGCCCGACTGCCCCAGACCGGGAAAGAGCCCCGAGTGCGGGTTGACGAACCGGGTGGGGTCCGCGCGCCGCAGCGCGCGCGTGATCGAGAAGTCGAGCACGTCCTTGTTCCACGACGGGAGCAGCATCGACGCGCCGAGTTGGGCGAGCTGGCGGGGCTCGATCGGCTCGCCCGGCCGCATCGCCACCGCCAAGGGCTCGTTGTGCGCGCACCAGAAAGCGATGCTCGGGCGGTGCCCGAGCAGGTCGACCATCGCACGAGCCTGGCGTACCGCCTCGCGCCGCACGCCGCGCGCGTAGCCCCACTGCAGCGGGAAGTCCTGCCAGATCAGCAGGCCCGCCTCGTCGGCGGCTTCGTACATCTCCGGCCGGCTGACGTGCGCGTGCATGCGGAGCAGGTCGAGGTTGGCGTCCTTGGCGAGCTGTACGTCTCGTCGGAACTCTTCCGCGGTCGCCTCGGCCAGCTGCATGCGGGTCGGACCCTGGTTGGAGCCGAGCACGAAGAGACGCTCGCCGTTCACGGTCAGGTGCCAGTTGCGCATCCGCACTTCGCGGAATGCCGTCGTCACGTCGTGGCTGTCGCTTTCCTCGCCGCCGACATCCACGCCGATGCGCAGCGCGCACCGAGGCTGGTCCCCGAGGCGCCACGACCACCAGATCGGTGGGTCGTCGACGTCGACCACCCACGACAGCTCGTTGGCACCGGCGGCGAGGGTGACGTCGCGGCGGGCGTCCGCCAGCCGCGTCTCCGTGGGACCGGGACCGTGCACGGTGACGGTGAGACACGCGGGAAGGGGGGTGGACGCCGACCATGGAGCAGCGTCGAGCGTGAGGTCGAGGCGGAGCCGCCCGCGGGTCGCGGAGGCCTCCGTGCACAGAACCCGTGCTCGGGCCAGGCGCACGGGACCGGTCTCGACCACGCGCACCGGGCGCCACAGCCCGCCCGGGTTCCACTCCGGGTCGAGGTTGTCCCAGTGTGAGAACACCCCGGTGACGAGCTGCTTGGCGGTGTGGTCGTGCTGCGGCGGGCAGGCGACCTCGACCGCGAGTGTGTGCTCCCGCGCGCGGTGGTCGGTGATCTCGAACACGTGGGGCGTGAAGTAGCCCTCGCTGGCGCCGAGGTAACTGCCGTCGAACCACACGTCGGCGTAATAGAAGACGCCGTCGAACACGAGCATCCGCCTCCGTCCCGGCGCAGGCGGCTCGACCGCAATGCGCCGCCGGTAGAGGAGCGGCCCGTCGTCGGCGGCGAACTCCGGCGCCGAACGCCAGTGGCCGGGAACCGCCAGCTCGGGCCAACCCCGGTCGTCGAACTCCGGAGCGACGAAGGCCTCGGCGAGGTCGCGCGCGGAGGGGTGGGCGCGCCAGGAGCCCGCCAGGTCGGCGAGCTCGGTCAGGACGTTCCGGTCCCGGGCCGGGACATCTCCTTCTCGATGGCGCGCTGGCGGTAGTTGTCGAGCGC
>JBOGFL010000266.1:0-3633 GCA_050743285.1 Acidimicrobiia bacterium | reverse complement strand
AACCAGCCGGGCAACGGACGCTAGCGTTCGCTCCATGACGGAGATCGAAAGCATTCGCGGCGCAATTCTCGAAGGCGCCGACGGCGACACGGTCGGTGCGCTGCCGCTTCCGCAGTCGTTCCGAGGCGCGGTCGTGCGGGCCGACGAGCAGGAGATGTTCGCCGGCGTGCCGTCCGATGAGAAGGACCCACGCAAGTCGACCCACGTCGAGGCCGTGCCGCTCCCCGAGCTGGCGCCGGACGAGGCCTACGTGGCGGTCATGGCGTCGGCCATCAACTTCAACACGGTGTGGACGTCGATCTTCGAGCCGCTGCCGACGTTCCAGTTCCTCTCCCGTCTGGGCAAGGAGAGCGTCTGGGGCGCCCGCCACGACCAGCCGTTCCACGTGATGGGCAGCGACGCGTCCGGCGTGGTCCTGCGGGTGGGGTCGGCGGTTCGGAACTGGAAGCCGGGCGACGCCGTCACCGTGCACTGCAACTACGTGGACGACCAGGACCCGTCGAGCCACGATGACGCCATGATGGCCGTCAATCAACGCATCTGGGGCTTCGAGTCGAACTACGGCGGCCTGGCCGAGATCGGGCTCGTGCGCGCCAACCAGCTCATGCCCAAGCCGGCGCATCTCACGTGGGAAGAGGCCGCCTGCAACGCGCTCTGCAACTCGACCAGCTACCGCATGATCGTGAGCCCCAACGGCGCTCAGATGACCCAGGGTCAGACCGTGCTCGTCTGGGGCGCGTCCGGCGGCATCGGCGCGTACGCCGCGCAGTACGTGCTCAACGGCGGCGGGATACCGGTGGGTGTCGTCTCGTCACCCGAGCGGGCCGCGCTCCTGCACGAGATGGGGGTCGAGCACGTCATCGACAGGTCGGCCGAGGGCTATGCGTTCTGGAAGGACGAGCACACCCAGGACCCGGGCGAATGGCGGCGGCTGGGCAAGAAGATCCGCGAGCTCGCCGGCACCGACCCCGACATCGTGTTCGAACATCCCGGCCGGCAGACGATGGGCGCCTCGGTGTTCGTGTGCAAGCGGGGCGGGATGATCATCACCTGCGCGGCGACGAGTGGCTTCACCATCGAATACGACAACCGCTACCTCTGGATGATGTTGAAGACGCTCAAGGGCAGCCACTTCGCGAACTACCGCGAGGCGTGGGACGCCAACCGCCTGGTTGCCGAGGGCAAGATCCACCCCACGCTGTCGGCCGTCTACCCGCTGACCCAGACGGGCGAAGCTGCGCTCCAGGTGCACAAGAATCTTGTGGAAGGAAAAGTCGGTGTGTTGTGCCTGGCCCCCGAGGAAGGCCTCGGCGTCACCGACCCCGAACTGCGCGAACAGCGCCTCGACCAGATCACGCTGTTCCGCCGCCTCGGAGCGAAACGATGACCCTGCTCACCGAGATCGACCACGTCGCCATCGCGGTGCGCGATCTCGAGGCCGCGATCGCGTACTACCGCGACACGTACGGCGCCGAGGTCGCACACCGCGAGGTCGTCGAGAAAGACGGAGTCGAGGAGGTGCTGCTCCCGGTGGCCGACTCGTTCGTCCAACTCCTCACACCGGTGCGCGACGACTCGCCGGTGGCGAGGTTCCTCGAGACGAAAGGTGAAGGCATCCACCACGTCGGCTACCGCGTGGACGATGTCGCAGCTGCGCTGGCGCGGGTCACGGCTGCCGGCCACCGGGTGATCGACGACACGCCGCGCCCGGGCAGCCGCGGCACCACCGTCGCGTTCGTGCACCCGAAGGAAGCGTTCGGCACCCTCATCGAGCTGGTGCAGGAGTAGCTCACGGCGAGCAGCCTTCTTGCCACGTAGCGCAGGGCGCGCGGGCGTCTGCGCCGATCACGCCCGAGGCCGGCTCAGGGCACCCCGCCCGCCACCGGCTCACGTTCCCGCGGTTGGCGACTGGCCGCTGGGCTTGTGCTGCCGCTAAGCGTGGGCATATCGTCACGCAGTGCGCTTCGCACGGAGGGTGGCTGGGTTACTACTGCTCGCGTTGATCGGGAGCGGATGCGTGCCGTGGGAGTCGATGAGGAATCCTCCCGGCCTCCCCTCCGCCCGCACCGAGATCACCAGGCGGCACAACACCAAGCGGGCCCAGAGCGCACGGGCGGGACTGGTGAAGGACAAGGCGGCCAACAAGCACGCCCAGTACGCCGCCAACCGAATCGCCTACGAGTCGGGTGGCGGCTGCCTCCTCGTCCACAGCGCCGGCAGTCTGCTGCTCGGCTGGTACAACGCGAAGGCCGGCGAGAACATCGGGTGCGTGCCCGGCTGCATCGACGCGAAGCTGGCGGTCAAGGCGTTCTGGAACAGTCCCCCGCACCGGGCGATCGTTCTCGATGCCGACTTCCATCGCATAGGGGTCGGCGTTCAGTGCGCCGGTTCGCGCACCTACCTTGCGATTCATTTTGTCGCGTGATGCGAACACGGCTGCTCACCAACTTTCGAGAGTGCTGCGCTAGGGTCGCCCACATGCGGCGATCACTCCTCGTGGTTCTGCTACTACTCCTCGCGGTTCCGGCGCTCGTCGGGTGCGTGCCCACTCCGCCCGGGGTCGGGTTCGCCCGGAAGACAGTTCGCGAGCAGCACAATCAGAAGCGCGCCAAGTACGGCGTGGCGCCGCTCACGAAGTCGAAGGCGGCGAATCACAACGCGCAGATCGCAGCCAACCGCATCTCGGGCGAGTCCGGCTATGGCGGCTGCAACCTCAATCACACGAGCGGCTTCCAGCTGATCGCCTGGTACAACGCGCGGGTCGCCGAGAACATCGCATGCATCGTCGGTTGCATCGATTCGGGCGGCGCGTTCAAGGCGTTCTGGCACAGCCCCGCGCACCGATCGAACATGCTCGATGGCGGCTTCCGCTGGATCGGTATCGGCGTGCAGTGCAACGGCCCGATGTCGTTCTTCGCCATCCACTACATCAGCTGACTCGGCCGAGCCCGAGGCCTGTCGCTCGCGCGCCACTACGCTGCTCGTAATGGCAGTCGAAGAAGAGCAGGTACAAGGAGAGGGTGGCGGGACGCCGGTGGCGCCGGTGCCGCACCCCATCGAAGAGCGCCTCGACCAGCTGACCAAGCTGCGCGAGGAGGCGCTGCACGCGGGGAGCGCGGCAGCGGTCGAACGGCAGCACCAGCGCGGCAAGCTCACGGCCCGCGAGCGCCTCGAGCTGCTGCTGGACGAAGGCTCCTTCGTGGAGCTCGACATGCTCGCCCGGCACCGGGCTCACGGCTTCGGCATCGAGAACACCCGCCCGCTGACCGACGGCGTCGTCACCGGCTGGGGCACCGTCGAGGGCCGCAAGATCTTCGTGTTCGCGCAGGACTTCACGGTGTTCGGCGGGGCACTGGGCGAGGTCTACGCCGAGAAGATCCACAAGGTCATGGACCTGGCCGCGTCGGTAGGAGCGCCGATGGTCGGTCTCAACGACGGCGGCGGCGCTCGTATCCAGGAGGGCGTTGTCTCGCTCGCCTCGTACGGTGGCATCTTCCACCGAAATGTCGAGGCGTCGGGCGTGATCCCGCAGATCAGCGTGATCCTCGGTCCGTGCGCCGGCGGTGCCGTGTACTCACCGGCGATGACCGACTTCATCTTCATGGTCAAGGGCTTGTCGAACATGTTCATCAC
>JBOGFL010000265.1:0-9514 GCA_050743285.1 Acidimicrobiia bacterium | reverse complement strand
CAGCCTGTATCTGCGCCACACCTGTCGGCAGAACCTCGCGTTCCATGGCCGCCTCCAGGGGCTGCCGCGAAAGCGCCTGAACTCGATCATCGACGAAACCCTGGACATGGTGGGCCTCGCCGATGCTCGTGATCGCACGGGGTTTGCGCTTTCCAGTGGCATGCGCGCGCGGCTCCAGTTGGCCCGTGCCCTGATCCACCGCCCGAAGGTACTGATCCTCGACGAGCCGACCGCCAACGTCGACCCGGTCGGGTCCTACGCATTGCTCAATCTGATCGAGCAGCTGACCCACGATCAGAAGCTCGCGGTCCTGCTCAGCTCTCATCGGCTCGAGGAGATCGATGCGCTCCACGACAACGTGGCGTTCCTCGATCGTGGAGCGCTCGTGCACTGGGGAGACCTGCATTCGCTGCGCGACATGTGGGAGCGCCCCCGGGTAGTCGTGCGATTCCGGGAGGCGCAGCACGCGTCGAACGCAGCCGACACCCTGGCGAGCGCTGAGAACGTTCAAGTCGCTTCAGTGGAGTCGAACGCGCTCACCGCGTTCGTGGACAAGTACACCGGTGACCTCCTTGCGCATCTGGGCGAGGGTGTCGCCGACATCGTCTCGGTGGAGGATGACCGAATGCCGCTGCGGGAGCTTCTTGCCCGTCTCGCCGAGCGCCCGATGGAAGAGATGGGGGCCCAACAGTGATCGGGGGCGCGGTTGCGAAGGTCCGGCGCGGCAACCAGGTCGCCGGCGCCTTTGTCTGGATGGGGTACATGGAGGCCCGCGCGTATCCCATGGCGCTCGCGCTTGCCATGGTGTCGTCGTTGGCCGCCCCGGTCACCTACTACTTCGTCGCCGAGCTGGTGGACTCAGGACCGTCGGTCGGTGACAGCTACTACACGTTCGCGGTCATCGGGCTCAGCGCGGCCTCGGCGATGGCCGGCGGACTCAGCGCCTTTGGAAGCACCCTCGACTACTCCCTCCAGCAAGGCCGGTTCGAGACGCTGCTCGTCGAGCCCGTCCGGTGGCGGATCCTGCCCTTCGGTCTCGCCGGCTGGGCAATCCTCGTTTCTTCCTTCACCGCGTCGACCAGCTTTGTCGCCGGCCTGATACTCGGGATCGACATCCGGGTCTCGGCGCTCCCGGCGGCGCTCGTCGTGGCCGTGCTCGGGGTCGCGGCCGGACATGCGGTGGGCATCATCTCTGCCAGCGTCAAGGTTCTCTCGAAGCGGTCCGACCCCGTACTCGGCCTGTACATGATGTTCGCCTTCGTCTTGTCCGGCGTTGTCTTCCCCGTCGATCTGCTGCCGTTGCCGCTCAAAGTCATCTCGTATCTCATCCCGCACACGTACGTGATCAGCGCGTTGCGGCAGTTGCTCATGGACGATCCCAGCTCGCTTCCCGGACCGTCCGCCACCCAGGCGGTCGTGCTCCTCCTGGTCTTCTTGGTCGTCGTGTACCCGATCGGCCTGTGGCTGTTCGGCCGCGCGCTCGACTACGGGCGAAAGCTCGGAGTTCTGGCCGGGTATTGAGCGGCCCGCGACGATCAGCGATCCGCCGCCGCCTCGACGCCCTCGAGGATCAGACGGGCAACGCGGTCGAGCGTTGCTTCGTCGAGTTCCGAGAACGCCGGGACGCACAGCGTCGTTTCGTACGTGCTCTCGGTCTGAGGGAGAGGTCCGTCCGCGAAGCAGGCGTATGGCTTCATCGAATGAAGCGGCAGGAAGTAGCGCTTCGTTTGCACACCGCCGGCGGTGAGCGAACGCTCCACCGCTTCCCGGTGTTCTCCAAGCCGGATCGAGATGTCCTTGTAGGTGGAACGGTCAGAGGGCCGCACGTACTGCCAGCCGACCTTGTCACCGAGTCGAGCGCGATAGGCGGCCAGGATCTCGGCGCGCCTCTGTACCGCGTCCTCGACTCCGGCGAGCGTGAGCAGGCCGAGGGCGCAGTGCAACTCCGAGATCTTTCCGTTGATACCGACATACAAGGACTCGTAGTCGTGCTGGAATCCGTAGGCGCGCAGATAGGCAATTCGCTCGGCCAGCCAGTCGTGTGGCGTCGCGACGAGGCCGCCCTCGGCGGTGGTCACGAGCTTCGTGCCGCTGAGACTGAACACCTCGGCGTCGCCGAGACGCCCCACCGGCGTCCCGGCGCGCTGACTCCCGTATCCGTGGGCGGCGTCGAACACGAGGTAGCAGTCGTGCTCGCGGGCGAGCGCCCGTAGCCGATCGCTGTCGCACGGGTTGCCGAAGGCGTGGGTAGCGAGGATGACGCCCGGGCCGGTCCAGCGCTCCAACGCCGCCGCCAGCTCGTCGGGATCCATGGTGAACGTGTCCGGGTCGATGTCGACGAGGACCGGTCGGAGGTCGGCCCACAATGCGGCGTTGATCGTCGAGTTGAAGGTGAACCCGGACACGAAACAGGGCGAACCCGGCGGGAGCTCGAGTGCGGTCAGGGTCACGATGAGTCCGATATCACCCGACACGACGGACAGAACGTGCGGCGCGCCAAGGTATTCGGCCGCGAGCTGCTCGAGGCGCTGGGCGAAGGTGCCGAAGTTCGACAGCATCCGTGATTCCCAGATCTCTCGAAGCAACCCCACATAGTCGTCGAGCGGGGGGAGCGCAGGTCGAAAGAACGGAATCGGTGGTTCCGCAGAGGTCATCGGTTCATCGGGGCGCGGCAGGCGCACTCGATCCATCGTTTCTCAACTCCCGTCGGTCGAGATCAGGGTCGTCGGTTGGCGGTGCTTCGCTCCGAGGTAGTGCGTGTAGGTGATCCGGTCGAGGAAGCCGATGCGCACGCCGATGCGCTGCATTCGTTTCCAGAGGTTCCAGTCGCTGGGCTCGTTCATCTTCCAGCTCGTGTTGGAGTGGCGGATGAAGCGAAGCCCCGCGCTGTACAGGACCGACCCGTGGCAGATCTCGCCCATGCGCAGCGGTTCGGAGCCGACAACGCACCATTCGTCCGGGCGGATCTCGTGCCTTGCCTTGCTGTAGACCATCTCGAGCCGCCCACTCTTTGCTGTCTTCAGCAACGCCTCGACATGGTCGGCGGTGAGCTCGTCGTCGTCGTCGCACGGAGCGATCCACGCACCACGAGCCAGGAACAACCCGGCATTCATCGGGTGACTGCCCGCGACCTTGCGGAGGTGGGCTCGACGGGGCGGATACATTCCCCGCGTCGGGAGGTCGACGAACCGCAGTCGCGGGTCGTTGATCGATTCGACCGCGCGCCGGGTCGGATCATCACAGTGATCGCCCAACACGAGAATCTCGAGGCGTGGGTAGGTCTGCGCCTGTGCCGAGGCAATCGCCCGGTCGACGACGAGCTCAGCCTGGTTGTAGGTGGCGATTCGGATCGTGACGAGGGGCTCGGCCTCCGACTCCTCGACCCAGCAGACGTCGCGGTCTCGGCGGGCCTGGGCGAGGAGACGGCGCTCCTCCCGACATTCCAACCGCTCGCGCATCGACTCGGTGCGGTAATCGAGCATTCGTGTGACTCGACGTCCGACCCTGCTCACGGGCACCTCGTCCGGTGCAGTGGGCGGGCCGGCACTCCGGCCACGGTGACGCCCGACGGCACGTCGCCGACGACCGCCGCGCCGGCGCCGACCACGGCCCAGCTCCCGACGCGCACGCGGTCGCGAAACACCGCGCCGATCCCGACATCGACGCCCTCCGCGAGCTCCACCCACCCGGCGATCCGCACGCCCGGGCCCACGGTGCACCACCGGCCGACGGACGTGTCGTGCGACACCGACGCGGCGACGTTGACGTGCACGTGGCGATCGAGCGTGATCCCGGTTGTGAGCACCGCGCCGGCGGCAAGGCTGCATCCCGGACCGAGCGTCACATCGCTGCCCGTGACCGTGCTCGGATGAACGAGTACCGCGGCCTCGCAGCCGCAGCTGCTTGCGAACTGGTCGATCCTGGCTCGCGCCCGTGGGTCCCCAACGCCGATCGCGTAGGCGGCGTCGAGCTCCGGAAGCCGTTCGACGCTTCCGATGATCTGCACGCCTCTTCTCTCGGCGCGTTCGGGATGGAGCTCACCGTTCGCCACAAAGCCGAGGAAGTCCCACGTGGGACGCTGCGCGTTGATCGCCTCGACCACATCCAGCATCTCGCGCCCGTGGCCGCCCGCGCCGACGATGACCAGTCGTCTCATCGGGCGCGTCCGCCGTGCCGGGGGTTTATCGGTGTCGTTTCGTGTGTCCGGGCCCGCCGAGGCCCCGACGCCGGCGACGGCGTTCTCGCGATCATCGCGGGCGTCATGAGGTCGGTCAGGTGCAGGACGAGGCGCTCGACCTCGAGCGTGACGCGCTCGTACGTCTGCCGCCGCTTGCCCTTCGGGTCGTCGATCGTGTCGTGCCGGGTGGTGTCGGCGTCCTCGGGTTGGCGGCTCGCGGCGACGCGCTCGATCCACGATTCGAGGAGTTCGTGGGGAGCGGGTCGCCCGGTCCGATCGCCGAGGCGGACGAGCTCCTTGATCGTGAAGATCCGGCCGGAGGCGTCGGGTCTCAGCACGGCCGCCGCCCAGACATGCTCCGGACAACTCCCCAGCACCAGCGCTGCCTCGTCGATCATGGGCCCGGTGAGGCGGCGACTGCGGTGCCTCGATATGTCGATTCCCCGTCGCCGCATGACTGCGGCCGCGTGCCGCGGTGGACGCGCACCTTCTCCGGTCAGGCCGGCGGAGTCTGCCCGGACCGGCCAGGCCTGGATATCAGCTCGTGCCTGGAAGATCGCTTCGGCGATGACCGAGCGACAGACGTTGCCGGTGCAGACGAACAGCACGCATGCAGCGTCGGGCTCGACGCGTTCCTCCACGGGTCCCGTCTGGGCGGGGCCCGGGTGGCTGCCCGGCGTCGACACCGGGCTGGATCCCCCGTCCGCGCCGCCGCTCGTTGTCGAAGCCCGGCGGATCTGCGGGTGCGTTCGAGCGGGGGCGGTAGGGGGCGCCTCACGCCGCGCCCGCGACAGGGGCGGGTATCGATCCTCAGCGCGCTGCAGCCCCCTGGACACTCGCGTATAGAGTATTTACTCTGTGGCGGGCGTGCGAGACGCCCGGGCATTCAGGGCGTGGCTGGGCCGGCGCCCCGATCTTCCGAACGGTCCGTCGAGCGGGGTTGAGCATGGAACCAGTCGAGTATTACCGCGCCCTCAGAACGTGGTGGTGGGTTATCGCCGCGGCGGTCCTGTTGGGGTTCGTCGCCGCCTGGGTGACGGCACCGTCGAGCACGAAAGAGTACGAGGCCACGCGCACGCTGATCGTCGACGTCGACGAGACCGTCGCCTCGGAGTTCGCGTTGGACCGTCTCGCCTTCAAGACCACCAACGGCGAGATTCCGGCGCAGGCCGCGAAGACCCTCGGCTTTGACGACGACCCCGCCGACCTCGCGGAGCAGATCTCGACGTCCGTCGACCCCACGGTCCAGACGATCGCGGTCAGCGCCGTAGACAGGAACGCGGACCGCGCCGACGAGCTCGCCGAGGCGTTCTCGGTTGCGCTCCAGGCGTCGGTATTCGCGGACACTCAGGAAGACCGGGCCGACGCCAACGCGAGGGCTGCGGCCCTCCAAGGTGACATCAACGAGTTGGAAGCGGAGATAAACCTCTACACCGATGAGGACCCGGCGCGGGCGCGGCTCGAGACGCAGCTCAATGCCCTGGTCGAGGATCAAGCGGAAGCGCAGGATTCCGCGCAGGTCTCCCCGCCCTTCGAGTTCGAGGAGATTCCCGCGGCCGAACCGGCGGTGGTCAGCGCGGGGCCGAATCGCATCCAGCGCATGCTGCTCGCCGGGTTGGTCGGTCTCCTGCTCGGCGTCGGGCTCGCGCTCCTGTGCGCGCGCTTCGATCCGAGAATCCGGACGAAGGAGCAGGCCGAGCGAGCCTTCGGCCTCCCGGTGCTCGCGGAGATCCCGGTACTTGCCAGAAGGCGCCGCAAGCTCGCCGAGATTGTGACCGTCTCGGACCCCGAGTCACTGGCCGGGCAGGGGTATCGCAGCCTGCGGACCTCGCTCCTGCTCAAGCCCGCGCCGCGAACTTTGGGTGGCGTGCCGAAGGCGAAGAGCATGCGGGTGGCGCTCGAGACCCGTCCCGTCCGGGGTGAGCAGAAGGGCGGCACGCAGGTCGTGGTCGTCGCTTCGCCGGGAATGGCGGAGGGGAAGACGACAACGACGGCGAACCTCGCGGCGGCCTTCTCCGAGACCGGCCGGCGGGTCCTCGTGCTCGAGTGCGATTTGCGCCGCCCGACCATCGGCCGCTTCTTCGGCGTCGACGACGGTCCCGGCCTGAGTGACGCGTTGAGCCAGCCGGACGATCAAATTCAGCTCGAGGACTACATCCGCGCCACGTCGATTCCCCGAGTCAGGGTCGTGACGGCGGGACGACCGGTGGCGAGTCCCGACGAGCTCCTCACCCGAATCGCAAAGGTGATCGTCGCGGCGAAGCAGTATGCCGACGTGGTCGTCGTCGACACGGCTCCGCTGCTCGCGACGGACGACGCGAGCGTTCTGGTGCCGATGGCAGACGACGTTGTCGTCGTGTGCCGGGCCGGCCGTACCCCGATCGACGCCGCCGAGCGAGCGACCGAGCTCCTGACCCGTCTGGGTGCCCCGTTGAACGGTGTGGTGATCATCGGTGCGACCGTCCTGCCGACTGCCCGCGGCTACTACCGGTCCGACCATCGCTTCTGGCAGAGCTCGCGCCAGGCGACACGGAAGCCGGCGCCGAACGGCGCAAGGACCGGGACCGAGAACGGACAGGCGGAGCAAGCAGAACCGAGCACCGAGACGCGCCACATCCCCGGCGAGAACTGACGCGTGACGGAGGGCCCGCTCGGAGCGACGTTCCGAGGCCGGCGATGACCGCGCTGCGCGTGGCCGTGCGGGGCCTCGCCCGCCACGAGCGGCCGCCCCTGTTGATACTGGTGGGGCTGCTCGGGGCCCTCGCCTATCTGCTGTGGCTGTGCTGGGCGATGGCGTACGCCTCTTACGACGTCTGGGGCGCGCTCATCGTCGCTCCGGTCCTCTTTGCGATCTCCATCCCGTTGGTGCTGAGGCTGACCCGTGACGACGAGTCGTGGGTCACGAACCTCATCTTGATTGCCCTCGTGTGCAAGCTGCTCGCCGCGCTCATTCGGTACTTCGTGGTCTTCGAAATCTATGGCGGCGGCGACTCGGTCGAGTACCACGAATGGGGCAGCATCGTCGCGCCGCAGTTTCGCGGCGGTGACTTCGATGTCGACATCGAGCGCGGCGTCATCGGCACCGGCTTCATGCGCATTCTCACCGGCGTCGTGTACGCGTTCACCGGGACGACGCAGATGGGCGGGTTCCTGGTCTACTCCCTGCTCGGGTTCTGGGGTCTGTACCTCTTCTACCGCGCCTTCCGCATCGGGTTTCCGGCCGGCGACCATCGGCGTTACGCAGTGCTCGTCTTCTTCTTGCCTTCCCTTCTCTTCTGGCCGTCGAGTATCGGGAAGGAAGCGTGGATGACGTTCACGCTGGGACTGGCGGCGTACGGGGCCGCCCGCCTGTTCACGCAGCAACGGGGAGGGTTCGCCCTGTTCGGATTGGGCCTGGTCGCCACGCTCATGGTGCGTCCCCACGTTGCGCTGGTCGTCGCGATCGGGGCCGCGGCCGCGTATCTCGTGCGCCGGCCGAAACGGCCCTCGCTGCTGAGCCCGGCCGCAAAGGGCGTCGGGATACTGGTGCTGGTCGGCGGGGCCGCGCTGGTGATGAGTCAGGTCGAGACGTTCTTCGGCGTCAGCCGGCTCGATCAGGAGTCCGTAGACCAGATCCTGACCACGACCGAGGACCGCTCGAGCCAGGGGGGATCCGAGTACGAGCTCGAACGCAGCAGCTCGCCGGTGGGTCTCGCGCAGGCCGCGGTCGCCGTGGTGTTCCGGCCTTGGCCCACCGAAGTCAACAGCGGGACGGCCGCGTTCGCGTCGCTCGAAGGGATGTTCCTGCTCGGCCTGCTGTTCTGCTCCGGAAGAAGGTTCATGTCTCTCCCATGGGTGGCGCTACGTACTCCGTACTTGGCCATGGCCATGACGTATACCGTCCTGTTCATCTACGCCTTCTCGAGCGTGGCGAACTTCGGCATCATCTCCCGCCAGCGTGTCCAGCTCTACCCGTTCCTGCTGGTCCTGTTCTGTGTACTGCCGGGGGCGCGCCCACCCAAGGAAGAAGCACCCGAACCCGCGATGGAAGAGCTCAGTGGGTCGACGAACCGGTAGGGGGCATTCCGCCCGGTGTGCGGTGAGCTGCGCGCGAAGAGTGGGCGGCCCGGGCAGCGAATGAGCGGCGGCGGACAGCGTCTAAAGGAGCTATGCGCGCTCGGGGAAGTGCTTTCGCAGCTGTTCGATGGCCTCGGCCAACCGGCTCAAAGCCACTGCGATCGCGTCCATCGCATCGTCGAAGTCGACACTTTGATCTGAAGCTTCCTCAACCGCGCTACGCCCCGGTTGCCACCCTTCCTTGCTCAACTCGACTCCCGGGCCGGGCGAACTCGCGTTGGTGCTCTACCAGGTCCTCGACTATCGCGCTAAACGCGTGGATCGCGTCCAACACGGCGTCGAGTTTCTCTGTCGCCGACCCCGTGAGGGGAGCGGGTTGGACAAAGGCGCGCAAGATCACTGTCTCTGGTGGGATCTCGAGGAACTCGGCCAGGCCGGTCAGATGGGCCGGGTCGCGAGGCCGAGCGGCATCGTTCTCCCACCGCCCGTACGTCTGCTGAACGACCCCGATCCGGTCCGCAACCTCATGCTGGCGAAGCCCGAGCGCCCGTCTTTGCTCCCGCAGGGTTTGCCCGAGCGTCTTGGACATGACTGGAGTATTCACGCTGCGTTCGCCTCCTGCCCAGTCGATTGTCACCGCAGGGTAACACTGAGCGGGGTGGAACGCACGCACTTCGTGGTATTCACCGTCAACCCTTGCTGAGAGTGATAACTCACGATTAGAGTCATACCCCGAGCGAGGGGGAGGAGGCGGACCACTGGACACCAGAGCCGGGGACCCTGTTCGGGTTCCGGATGAGAATCTGGTCGCAACGGGAGATGAGCTGCCCGACCCGACCGCGCGCCTCGAGCCTCGTGTGATCTCGGTGCTGTCGCGCGTCCGGGCGGGAGCTGTCGCGTTCTTGCTCGACGCCCTCGTCATCGCCTCTGCGTACTTCTTCGTGCTCGTCCTTCGATTCGACGGTGCCGTTCCCGACGAATACTGGCAGAGCTTCGCCGAGTATCTCCCTCTTCTCTTGCTTGCACATCTTGGGTGCAATTGGTTCTGGGGCCTGTATCGGGAGATGTGGCGGCACGCGAGCGTGCAGGAGGCACGGCGCGTCCTCATGGCGGGCGCCACGGCGGCGGTCGTACTGACGCCGCTGTACTTCGTGCTCGACCGCCCGGTGCCGCTGTCGGTCGCGATCCTTGGTGCTCTCGTTGCCACGCTCGGGGTTGGCGCGCTGCGATTTCAGTCGCGCCTCTTCGCCATCCGCCGCCGTTCTGAGCATGCGGGAGGCC
>JBOGFL010000264.1:0-8412 GCA_050743285.1 Acidimicrobiia bacterium | reverse complement strand
ACCGTAGCGGGCGGTTCAGCCTGCAACGACTCCGGCGCGCCGACGCGGTAGCAGGACCCTGGAAGGACGGTCTTCACACCGCCACCAGTTCGGCCTCGACCCGCAGGTCGTCGAGGTTGCGCTTGATCTCGCCGAGGTAGGTCGGGTTCATGACGATGATGAGATCGGGCCGGTACTGCTGGAGGAACATCGGCGGGACGATTCGCTGCCCGGTGCCCGCCATGTACATGCCGTGCTTGTGCGGGTTCACGTCCACCGCGAACTCGATGGCGCTGCCGCCGAGCGCGTTCAGGAAGGCCACACCCTTCGACCCCGAGCCCCAGACGACGGTCCTGCGGTGCCTGTCGGTGACGTCGGCCACCGTGGCCTGCCACCCGGCGATCCGGTTGCGGTAGCCGTCCGCGAACTGCGCGGCGCCGGCGCGGACGGCCTCGAGATCCGTCGCCGAGGGCGCCGGTTGCGAAGTGCCCAGCGCGGCCGGACGCGCCTCGATCAGGAGGTACTGGTCGTCAAAGGCCGGTGCGACGGCTAGGACGTCGAACCCGGTGGCCCGGAACAGGCGTGCGAGCGACCCGGCACTGAAGTAGGAGCAATGCTCGTAGTAGACGTCCCAGAACGCCACTTCGCGCAGTACCCGAAGGGTTTCCGGAAGCTCGAAGAAGACGACGACGTCATCGCGCCCACCGAGAGACCGGCGGACAATGCCGACAAAGTCGGCAACGGGGCCGATGTGCTCGAGAGTGTGCCGGCAGACGACTGCATCCCCGGCCAAATCGCCGTGGGCCTCCGAGTAGAGCTCGTTGATGAAGCGAATTCCGTCTGCAGAATCGGTCTCGAAGCGACCGGGCACGTAAGCAGGGTCGATGCCCACGCCTCGATTGCCGCCGAGTTCGCACACGAGCGCAAGGAATTCGCCTTTGCCACAGCCGATCTCGAGCACGCTCTTTCCGTACAGCCGGTAGCGAGCGACGAAGTCCTCGGCAACACCACGGAGCCACGACCGGAAGTACGGCGAGAACCCCTGGCTCTCCTCACACTGTTGCGAGTATTCGTTGAGCGAGGCGTCGAACGCCAGGTTCGAGATGAATCCGCACGCACGACAGAAGCCGAGCCGAATCTCGCCCCGGGGGTAGTTGACGGCATCCGCTCGGCTCGACATGAGCAGCACGCTGTGCGCAGGGACGCTCGGCTGCTCATGGAAGATTTCCATGGGCAGCGAACCACACGCCGGGCACGGAACGTCGACGGGCCTCATTCCGGTTCGCCGCTCAGATCACGGAGGGGACGGGGAGCGGGACGATGAACCGTCCACCCGCTCGGCGATAGTCGGCCTGCTGCCGGATGATCTCGTCCTTGAAGTTCCACGCTAGGAGCAGCACGTAGTCGGGCTGTTCGTCCAGCAGCGCCTGCGGGTCGCGGATCGGGATGTGGACGCCCGGCATCGCCAGCCCCTGCTTGTGGACGTTGCGGTCGACAACGAACTCGATGACGTCGCGACCTATCCCCATGTAGTTGAGCAGTGTGCTTCCCTTGGCCGCGGCCCCGTACGCGGCGATCCGTCCGCCTTGGTCCCGGAGGCGATGCAACAGCTCGAGAAGGTCCGCTTTGATGACCGCGACCCGATCCGCAAAGCCCTGGTAATAGCCGTACGCCGTCATTTCGAGCGCAGCTTCATCCTCGAGGTAGCGGCGGACCTCATTCGACGGTTCCTCACGCTTTCCGATCCACCAACGGAGTGTGCCGCCGTGAAGTCGAGGAAAGTAGTCGACGTGGTTGAGAAACATCCCGTGCCTGCGAACGAGGCGATCGACGGCGGTGCACGAGAAGTAAGAAAAGTGCTCGTGATAGATCGTGTCGAACTCGACGTTTTCGATGAGGTCCCGCACGTAGGGGTTCTCGACCGTCACCACGCCGTCGTCGCGCAGCAGGATGCTCATACCGGCCACGAACGCATTGAGGTCCGGGACGTGGGCCATGACGTTGTTGGCGAGGATCACGTCGGCTCGATATCCCTCGGATACCAGGCGACGGGCGACCTCGGCGTCGAAGAACTCGGGGATCGTCGGTACCCCGGCCGCCTCGGCCGCCTTGGCCTGTGCCGGGGCCGGGTCGATGCCAAGGACCGGAATGCCCCGGTCGACGAAGTTTCGGAGCAGGTATCCGTCGTTGCTGGCCAGCTCGACCACCAAGCTCCGCTCCCCGAGGCCTCGGCGCTCGGCGAGATCGACGGCGTGGCGCCGAGCGTGTTCGAGCAGCTCGTCGGAGAACGAGGAGAAGTAGAGGTAGTTGTCGACGAACAGCTTCTCGGGTGGCACCTCACCCAGAAGTTGCACAAGCGCGCATTCCTCGCAGAAGGCGACGACGAGCGGAAATGTCTCGTCCGGCTCGTCCAGCTCGTTCAGGTCGACGAGCGCGTCGGCGAGCGGTGTCCGGCCGAGATCGAGGAACGTCCGCAGGCCGTTCGTCCGACACGACCGGCAAGCCAATGCGCCGCGATCGTCACCGCCTGATTGGTGACTCAGTGCCAGGTCTTCCATGGAGCTTCGCCCGCCTCCCACAGCCGCTCCAGAAGTTTCTTGTCGCGCAGCGTGTCCATGCACTGCCAAAAGCCTGAGTGACGATACGCCATCAGCTGGCCGTCCTTGGCCAGATGCTCGAGTGGCTCGAGTTCCCATTGGGTGTCGTCGCCCGCGACATAGTCGATGACCTCGGGCTCCAAGACGAAGAACGCGCCGTTGACCCAGCCTTCGCCGGTCTGCGGCTTCTCGGAGAACTCACTGACAACTCTGCCGTCGAGCTCCATGTGGCCGAAGCGTGCTTGGGGCCGCACGGCGGTCACCGTCGCCAGCTTGCCGTGCGCGCGGTGGAACGCAAGTAGATCGCCGAGATCGAGGTCCGAGACTCCGTCACCCCAGGTGAGCATGAACGTGCTGGTACCCAGGTACGGAGCGAGCCGCTTGATGCGCCCACCGGTCGCGGTGTAGTGGCCGGTGTCGATCAGCTCGACGCGCCAATCGTCCCGGTCCCCGTCGTGGAGTTTGACCTGCCCGTCGCGGAGGTTCACGGTGAGGTTGCTGGCGATCGAGCAGTATTCGACCATGTATCGCTTGATGACCTCGCCCTTGTAGCCGAGCGCGACGACGAAGTCACTGAAGCCATAGCGGGCGTAGTGCTTCATGATGTGCCAGAGGATCGGCTTGCCGCCGATCTCCACCATAGGTTTGGGCCGGACCTCTGTCTCTTCGGCAAGACGGGTCCCGAGCCCACCGGCGAGGATGCCTACCTTCATCCCGCGGCCCTCCCTGTTGCACGGGTCAGCGAACGAGGTTAACACTCTGGTATCGCTTCAACACTCGGATCGGGTGCGGCGGCCCCTGCAGCCGAGCTGCCGGGCGCCCGGACGTTTGCCTATCAGCCGAGTCTCGACGGACTGCGCGCCGTCGCCGTCGGTTCGGTCCTGGGTTTTCACTACCTCTTCTCCTTTGTGAGCGGCGGCTACCTCGGCGTCGACGCGTTCTTCGTGCTGTCCGGGTACCTCATCACGTCCTTGCTGCTCCTCGAATGGGACCGAACGGCGGGGATCGACTTCCGCGCCTTTTGGTCGCATCGGGCGCGACGGCTGCTGCCGGCACTGTTCCTCGTGCTCCTGGGCGTCGCCGCATTTGCTGCCTTGACGTTCGAAGGGAGCGAGCTTGATCGGCTCCGAGCCGAGGGGCTCGCGGCGCTCTTCTACGGCATCAACTGGTTCTATGTTGTCGCCGGTTCCGGCAACCCCGCCGACTTCGGAGGACTCTCCCCTCTGGATCACATGTGGTCGTTGGCCATCGAGGAGCAGTTCTACCTGGTGTGGCCGCTCATCGTGTTCGCCACGCTCAAGATCTCCCGAGGACGCCACCGGGCACTGGTGGCCGTGGCCATCACCATCAGCCTCGTGTCCGCGGTGGTCATGGCGACCTCGTGGCAACCCGGTGACATCCAGCGCGCTTATAAAGGCACCGACGCCCGGGCCCACCAGTTGCTGATCGGTGCGTTGCTCGCGATCGCGCTCCTCAATCCCGGTTTTCGCCGATTCAGTGATCGGATCGCGCCCTGGGCCGGCGTGCCCGCGGCGGCCGCCTGCGGGATAGCGATTCTCTTCGCGCCGAGCCTCGAGGAAAGCGGCTTCCTGTACCGCGGGGGCGCGCCGGCCTTTGCCGTGGCGGTTGCCGTCGTCATCGCCGCCGGTGTCGCGCCGCGACGATCGGCGGTCAAGACGCTGCTCGAGATGACGCCACTCGTGTGGTTGGGCCGTATCTCGTACGGCATCTACCTGTGGCATGTGCCCGTGCAGGTGGCGCTCTCGCCCTCACGCACGGGCCTCGGCAACCCGACGTTGGCGGCGGTTCGAGTTGCAGTCACGGTCGCGATCGCTGCGCTTTCGTTCTACCTCGTGGAACAGCCCATCCGGCGGGGCACCCCCGGTGCGCCCCTCACCCGGTACGCGACCCCCGTTGCCGTCACCGGCGTGGCCACGGCGCTCATCATCGCGACCGTGCCTGCGTGACACTGGTTGTCTCCGCCCACCGGAGTCCGGGCGCGAGCCGGCCTTGTCCGAGCAGCGCCCGCAGATGCTCGATGCGCTGGAGCCGTTTCCCGGTGAGATCGTCCAGAGTGAGCGGGACCCGGCGGAATGCGTCGAGCAACTCCTCGATCCCGCTCCGGACCGTCCATCGCGGACGGTACGCAGGAAGTGCCGTTGCCAGCTTGTCGCAGTTCACGCGGTAGTTGCGCTTGTCGGGGCCGGCCTTGTCGGCGAGAACCACGCGGCTGCCCGGCACGAGCTCTTCGACGAGCTTCGCCACCTCGCGAATTCGGTAGTTCTCGGACGTGATGCCAACGTTGAAAGCTTCGCCGTGAACGACGTCGCGCGGCGCTTCGAATACCGCGAGGAAGGCGCGGGCTATGTCTTCCACGTGCACCAGCGGTCGCCACGGAGACCCGTCGCTCTTCATCAGGACTTCGCCGGTAGTGAATGCGTAGCCAACCAAGTTGTTGACGACCAGGTCCCCACGAAGCCGGGCCGACGCTCCATACGCGGTCGCGTTACGGAGGAACGTCGGGCTGAACCGGTCGTCGGACAACGCCCCGAGATCCTGCTCGGCCCGGATCTTCGACCATCCGTAAGCCGTGACCGGATTGAACGCGGCGCGTTCATCGAGGGCCTCGTCACCCGCGGCGCCGTAGAGGCTGCACGACGATGAGAACAAGAATCGCTCGACACCGGCGCTCTTCGCCTGCTCGGCGAGATGAACGGTGCCGCGATGGTTGATGTCGTAGGTGCACTCAGGATCCAGGTCGCCCACTGGATCGTTGGAGATACCGGCGAGGTGGACGATGGCATCGAATCCTCGGAGCTCGGGAGCCCGCACATCCCGCACATCGCGCACGCGCGTATCCAGAGCCGAAGGCATGTCACCGAAGGTGCACTCGTCGTACAGGCCCGCGTCGAGACCGACGACGTCGTGGCCCGCCTCCCGAAAGAGCGGCACCAGCACCACACCGATATATCCACGGTGGCCCGTCACCAACACGCGCACAGCGGGCAACATAGCCTGTGTGCGTCATCACTCAGAAAAGGAGCCGAATGCAGAAGTCGATGCTCGAGAGCATGGCGACGGGGTTGCGACGGGCGGCCCTTGCGCTGATGGTGGTCTTTGTGCTCGCCGCCGTAGGTGCAATTCAGTACGTGCGATCGGAAGAGGACGTGGGGCCGCTGCGCTACGTGGCGGCGACTGCGGCGGCAGGCACCTATCTGATTGCAGCCGTCATCGCCTGGACCGGAAGCCTGGTGATCCGCGCCCTCTCCCGCGTACGCCAGCATCTCCTCGACGCCATCTTCGAGACGAAGTCAGACGTCGCTGACAACGAGTTCGACCTCTAGGCGATCCCCCGGGCGCGCTAGAAACCGATCTCGGCTGCCACCGCAGTCGCAGTGGCCTCGACCGCGTTGCCGACCTCGACCTCGCGCACCGCGCGCTCCGGATCCTTCAGCCCGTGGCCAGTAAGCGTGCACACGACAGTTTCCCCCCGCTCGATGCGTCCCGCTTCGGCACCGCGCAGTAGACCCGCGACCGCGGCCGCCGACGCCGGCTCGACGAACACGCCTTCGAGGGCGGCCAGCATGCGGTACGCCTCGAGTATCTCGTCGTCGGTCACCGCGCCGATGGCGCCGCCCGACTCGTCTCGGGCTGCGATGGCGCGGTCCCAACTTGCCGGATTGCCGATCTGAATCGCGGTCGCGATCGTCTCCGGATACGGAACCGGGTCGCCGAGGACGAGCGGCGCCGCACCCGCAGCCTGCCACCCGAACAGTCGCGGCGCTTTCGTCGCCGGCCCGCCTGACGAGTACTCGCGGTAGCCCTGCCAGTACGCGGTGATGTTCCCGGCGTTGCCGACGGGCAGGCAGTGCGCATCGGGCGCGTCGCCGAGCGCGTCGACGATCTCGAAGGCCGCGGTCTTCTGACCTTCGAGGCGGTACTGGTTGATCGAGTTGACGACTGCGAGCTCGCCGGTGTCACCCAGCGCCCGGACCACGTCCAGCGCGGCATCGAAGTTGCCCCGGACGGGCACGACTCGGGCGCCGTGCATCAGGGCCTGGGCGAGCTTTCCGAGCGCGATCTGGCCCTGCGGGATGACCACCGCGCACGTGAGACCGGCGCGCGCCGCGTAGGCGGCCGCCGACGCGGAGGTGTTCCCGGTCGACGCGCAGATGACGGCCTTGTGCCGCTCCTCGGCGGCCTTGGAAATCGCCAGCGTCATCCCCCGGTCCTTGAACGACCCGGTAGGATTCACGCCCTCGAACTTCAGCAGCACGCGCGCCTGGACCCGCTCGGAGAGACGGGGCGCCTCTATCAGCGGCGTGCCGCCCTCGAGCAGCGTGACCACCGGCGTGTCGGGCGAAACCGGCAATCGGTCGCGGTACTCCTCGACGACGCCGCGCCACACCGCCATCAGTCGTCGCCCAGCACGCGCAAGACCGACCCCACGGTCTTGACGACGTCGAGCTCCTGCACCGCTTCGATGGTGGCTCGCAGCGCCGCTTCCCGAGCGCGGTGTGTCACGAAGATGATGCGCGCATCGTCTCGGCGGCCCTCCTGACGCATCGAGAGGATCGACACGTCGTGGGCGCCGAACTCCCCCGCGATCTTGGCCAGGACGCCGGGGCGGTCGACGACGTCCATCGGCAGGTAGAACTGTGACTCGACCGCGTCGATGGACCGGATCGGGCGCCGCTGGAGCGCGCCGATCGTCGCACCGCGGCCGCCACCCACGAGGTTCTTGGCCGCGTCGATAAGGTCCCCGAGGATTGCCGAGGCCGTGGGCCCGCCGCCGGCCCCGCGCCCGTACAGCATGAGCTCGCCCACCGCGTCGCCTTCGATGAAAAGCGCGTTGAACGACTCGCGTACCGAAGCCAGCGGATGGTGGACAGGAACCATCACGGGGTGAACGCGAACGGCGATGTCACCATCGACCTCTTCGGCGATGGCGAGCAGTTTCACCACGTACCCCAGCGCACCAGCCGATGCGATCTCGTCGGCCGACAGGTCGGTGATCCCCTCCCGGTAGACGTCGCCGGCGACGACCTGGGCACCGAACGCGATCGAAGCGATGATTGCAGCCTTGGCGGCGGCGTCGAAGCCCTCGACGTCTGCGGTCGGGTCGGCCTCGGCGTAGCCGAGCAACTTCGCTTCGGCAAGGGCAGCATCGAACGACGCGCCTTCTTCGGTCATGCGGGTGAGGATGTAGTTCGTGGTGCCGTTCACGATCCCGAGCACCCGGCGAATCCGGTCACCGGCGAGCGATTCCCGTAGCGGACGTATCAACGGAATGCCGCCCGCAACCGATGCCTCGAACAGCAGATCGACACCCGCGCCCTCGGCGATCTCGAACAGCTCCTTGCCGACGTTGGCGAGCAGTTCCTTGTTCCCGGTGACGACAGGTTTGCCGGCTTTGAGCGCGCCGGCGACGTAGCTCCGAGCCGGCTCGATCCCGCCGATCAACTCGACAACGACATCGACGTCGGGGTCGGCGACCACAGCCTCGGCGTCGTCGGTGAAGCGCGACGTCGGCAGTGGAACGTCACGTTCTTTGCCGAGGTCTCGCACCGCAACCCGCGCGACCTCGATGCGCACACCCGCGCGCGCCTCGATGAGCTCGGCGTGGTCATCGACCAGGCGCACGAGCGCACTGCCCACGTGCCCACATCCGAGCAGTCCGACCTCGACGACGTCGTCGGCCATGAGCCTCAGTCTCTCAGGATGCGTCGAGCCGGACGAGGTCGTCGGGTGTCTCGCGCCTGACGACGACGCGCGCATCGCCGTCCCGCACGAACACCACCGCGGGGCGCGGCACCTTGTTGTAGTTGGAGGCCAT
>JBOGFL010000263.1:0-4246 GCA_050743285.1 Acidimicrobiia bacterium | reverse complement strand
CGGTGGGCTCGTCGCGGCCGCCTTGGACGAGGCCAGCGGCCTCCTCGCCACCTGGCACCGCTTCCCGGCCGTGACCGCGCGGATCTTCGTCCGCTACCGCCGTCCCGTCTTCATCAACCAGGAGCTCGAGCTGACCGCCTGGGTCACGGACAGCCGTGGCCGCCGGATCCACATCGACGCCGACCTGCGCGACGAAGGCGAGGTCGTCGCGGAGAGCCGCGGCGCCTTCCTCCACGTGTCGCTCGACCACTTCCTCGCGACGCCCGAAGGCCGCGCCGCCGGAGAGGCCTGGCGCAGGCGACTTACCGAGAAGGATGGTTGAGGAAGATGCCGCGCCCTGCCGAAGTCATCTGTACATGGAGCGCTGCGAGGGCTACTACCGACTCGAGAACCGCCGGTGCGACCGATCCGGTACGCGGGACGTGACCGCCGCGGACGCCGAGACCTACTTCGTCTGCAGCTACCACGCCCGCCAGGGCTGGGCCGCCAGCGTGGCGCGCTGGCACGGCGAGTCCGGCGTGCGGGCGTCCGCCCCCACGGATCTCAAGCCCAGCCTCGATTCGGCGGCGTAGTCCGCTTCCTCGAGACTCCCACGTCGCCGGAAAAGCGAAGCGGCGGCGAAGGGGGTTCGCCGCCGCTTCGGGCGTTACCGGGCGCGAGTTTGGTTGCCGTCATCCCCGTGCCCGGGAGGAGAGGACCTCGCGCCGTGTATCGGCACGCACAAGCGCCGACTTGAGCACGCCGATCCCTGACCTGGAATACGGTGCTTTCGATGTTCTCCCTCGCCGACAAAGTCGTCTTGATCACCGGTACGGCTCGCGGGTGCGGCGCGGTTCTCGCCGAGGCCTTCGCCCAGGCGGGGGCGACGGTTGTCGGCTGCGACGTGGACGACGAGGCAGGCAAGGCGGCAGCCGAGAAAATCCGGTGGTCCGGGACGACATCAGCGTCAACGCCCTCGCCTTCGCCGCGATCGACATCCCCGGCAGCATGACCCGGCGCTATCTCGACGAGCAGAAGGTCCCGAAGGAGGCTCTCATGCAGGCGTTTCCCGTGGGGCGGATGGGCCGGCCGGAAGAGCTGGTCGCGGCAGCGATGTACCTGTGCTTCGACGAGGCCCGCTTCTGCACCGGGACGACCCTGGTCCTCGACGGCGGCTTCACGGCTCAGCAACGCGTGCCAGCGACCGGCCCTGGGACGCCCGGTTCGAGGACAAACCGCTCAAGGCGCGGACCGGATTCGAACCGGTGGCCGGCGCCCAGGCAGGATCCGGGAGCGATCTTTCCGATGCGGTTCGAATGCTGCGGGAGCTCGTCGCAGAGCTCCGTGCTCGACGAGAGTGAGTCGGCACAAAGACCCGCAGCGGCGGAAGCCGACAGGTCGTTCGGAGCGTCTTGGTCTCGTGCAGCCCGCTTCGGCGATCCTTTTGATAATGCAGGATTGCGGGTTCAGGACGAGCATGAACCGCAAGCCCTCGGAAGCGTGTTGCGACATGGGAAGCTGACCCGCACAGCTCATACTTCGGAACCGAAGGGGGTCCCACGTCCCACGCAACCGATCCGCCGAAAGTCCCGCGGGTAGCCACGGGGGAGGATCCACGTCCAGCGTCCCTTCACTCGGATCACCGGCACCTGCCGCAAGTCCGTGATGTCCCCGTCGCCGGATTCCGAGACGAGCTCGATCGGCACGATCGTCGCATCGGCATCGAGACGCGTCCCGGGAATGCGCACGGTCGTGTGGGTGATCTCGCCACTCAGGCCGAAGTTCTTGATGCCGGGGTCGCCGTTTCGTTCCGCGTAACACCAGGTGAACTGATCTCGTGGAACGATCGCCTGCTGCGCCGGGTGCAGGTGCGTCCAAGCCTTGGCGAACTCCTGTCGATCCCACTCTCCGAACCGCGCGAGGGCGAACTCTGCAGCAGCCGCCTCAGTGGGGGTCGCGGGAGCAGGGCGATCACCTCCGCACGCCGAGGCGGCCACCAAGACGATCAGGACAACCGCTCCAGCGCATCGACGGAGACACGACGACCCACTCAAGCTAGGCATTTTGCCGCTTCGAGCCACGTCTCCAGCCCGTTCCCTTGAACCTGGCCACGGCAAGACCAAGCGCAAGCAGCACCGCGAGCGAAAGCCCGATCGCGAGACCCAGAACCAACCAGCCGGTCGAGCGTCCAGCAGGGCCGGCGCTCCTTGCAGCCTCCGCAGGAGGAGCGTTTGCAACGACACGAACATCGAGCCAGGCAATCGGTGACTGCCCGGGCGCCGAAGCCCAGACACCCACCGGCAAGATCAACGGCTGGAAGACCATCCTCAACACCCTGACCGTCCACTACGGCGACCGGGTCACCGCCAACACCATCAACTGAGAATCAATGGCAGGCACAACCACTTACACAAAGAATCTGACAGTCCCGCATCGAGTCGGCGTGAGGGGAGACGCGCTCGCACCGGATGGGACTTCAAAGAAGAGCGGAGGCGGGGTAACGGCTCCATTCGCCGGTGTCCCAAGCGGACGGTGAGCCAGGCAGTGACGGAGCCGTTTTTCCGCGAGTAGCGTCCCCGTTCGTGGTGTTCGAGCGTGGTGAGGTGAGCTCCGTCGCCGGCTCGCTGCTCCTCAAGAGAGCGGGAGGGGCGGCGACGGCGGGCCCGCAGGGCCCGTAGTAGCTGACCACCGCGTCATCCTCGCGACGTCAGTCGACGGCGAGCGAGGATGAGCACGGTGGTCGAGACCACGATGGACCTTGAGAGTTGGTTGCGCAAGCGGCTGGAGGAGGCGAGCCCGGATCTGCTGCGGGCGATGGTCAAGGACTTCGCCGAGGCGTTGATGGGAGCGGAGGCGGACGCGCTCTGCGGGGCTGGCTACGGGGAGCGCACGCCGGAGCGGGTCAACATCCGTAACGGCTACCGGGAGCGGGAGTGGGACACGCGTGTCGGGTCGATCTAGCTCGCGATTCCGAAGCTGCGGCAAGGGTCGTATTTCCCGGACTGGCTGCTCGAGCCGCGCCGGCGGGCGGAGCGGGCGCTCGTGTCGGTGATCGCTGATGCCTATCTGCCCGGCGTCTCGACGCGGCGGGTGGAAAAGCTCGTGCGCCAGCTTGGGATCGAGCGGATGTCGAAGAGCCAGGTCTCGCGCCTGGCCAAGTCGTTGGACGCGATCGTCGAAGACTTCCGCACCCGCCCGCTCGACGGGGCGCCCTACCCGTACCTCGTCCTCGACGCGCTCGAGGTCAAGTGCCGCGAGGGCGGCCGGACGGTCAACGCCTGCGTCGTGCACGCGGTCGCCGTCAACGGGCAGGGTTTCCGCGAGTCGCTCGGCCTCGACGTCGTCACACAAGAGGACGGCGCCGCCTGGCTCGCTTTCCTGCGCTCGCTCGTCGCGAGAGGCCTCACGGGCGTGAGGCTCGTCACCTCGGACGCACACCCAGGCCTCGTCGACGCGATTCAGGCAACGCTCCCAGGCGCCGCTTGGCAACGCTGCCGCACGCACTTCATGCGCAACCTGCTCACGCGCGTGCCGCGCTCGGCACAGCCGCTGGTGGCGTCCTTCGTGCGCACGATCTTCACCCAGCCCGATGCGGCCTCGACGCGCCGCCAGTTCGAGACCGTGCTCGCCGAGCTGCGGGCGCGCTTTCCCAAAGCGGCCGAACTGCTCGAGGAGGCAAAGGAGGAGCTCCTCGCATTCACATCGTTCGCTCCCCTGCACTGGCGGCAGATCTGGTCGAACAATCCGCAGGAGCGGCTCAACCGCGAGGTCCGCCGACGCACCGACGTCGTCGGGATCTTCCCCGACCGAGACGCGCTCGTGCGTCTTGTGGGCGCGCTCCTCGGCGAGCAGCATGACGAGTGGCAGGTGGGACGCCGGTACATGAGCCTCGAGTACTTGACGAAAGCGTCAGGCGATGCGGCGGGCGCGGGGTTGACTTCGCCGATCGCCCTTGCGGGTTAGAGTGACGCCGCTGAGGACGACGCGGTGGTTCTCTTCAGACACCACGTCCGTGGACTCCAATTCTGGTCGTGCTCGGCTCCGTCGACCATGGGGCAAGTGCGGCGACATGGTTGTCTAGACCATGTGCGCCTACACCATGTCATTGGCTCGCGGAATTCCGAGTAAAATGAGGCTCTCGCCGAGGTAGCTCAGTTGGTAGAGCAATGGTCTGAAGAACCATGTGTCGCCAGTTCGATTCTGGCCCTCGGCACAGAACGCTTTTGTGGGATTCTTGAGCCTTCGGTCTACTGGAACAGGGTGTAAC
>JBOGFL010000262.1:0-2313 GCA_050743285.1 Acidimicrobiia bacterium | reverse complement strand
GGGTGATCCTCAACTCCGACCACCCCGATGTCGAGGAATTCATCTGGTGCAAGGCGGTCGAGGAGCGTAAGGCGCGCGCGCTGAGCGCCGCCGGTTTCGACATGGATCTCGACGGCAAGGACAGCCACTCGATCCAGTACCAGAACGCCACCAACTCGGTGCGGGTGACCGACGACTTCATGCAGGCGGTCGTCGAGGACCGCGACTGGGACCTCAGGGCGGTCACGACCGGCGCGAGCACCAAGCACATGAAGGCGCGCGACCTCATGCGTCAGATCGCCCAAGCGGCGTGGGAGTGCGCCGACCCCGGAATGCAGTTCGACACGACGATCAACCGCTGGCACACCGCGCCCAACACGGGCCGGATCAATGCCAGCAACCCGTGCTGCTTCACCAGCGACGCGCTCGTCGAGACCGCCGATGGGCCGGTCCGCTTCGACCTCCTCGAGAAGATGGCGACCGCCGGCGAGGAGCTGCCGGCCGTGCTCGCGTTCGACCTCGGCACTGGTGACCTGTCGTGGCGTCAGGCCGTCCACGCCTGGGTCGCGGGCCGGACCCGCCGCCTCGTCGAGGTCCGTACTGCCGGCGGCCTCATGCTCCACTGCACGCCGGAGCACCGCTTCCTCACCCTCGAAGGCGAGTACGTCGAGGCACAGTCGCTCGGCACTGGTGCCGTGCTCCGGGGGTCGCGAGACGGCGACGTCTCCGACGACACCGTCGCCTCGGTGGCGGTCGTCGATCTGCACGAGCCCGTTGCCGTCTACGACCTCGAGGTCGAAGGCACGCGCAACTTCGCGGTGAGCTCCGAAGGGCGCGCCGACCACGTGGTGATCGTGCACAACAGCGAGTACATGCACCTCGACAACTCGGCTTGCAACCTGGCGAGCATCAACCTGCTCAAGTACCTCGACGAAGACGGAAACTTCGACACCGAGGGCTTCGAGCACACCGTCGAGGTCGTGTTCACCGCCCAGGAGGTCCTCGTCGGCAACGCCGACTATCCGACCGAGAAGATCGCGGAGACCAGCCGCGAGTTCCGCCAGCTCGGGCTCGGCTACGCCAACCTGGGCGCTCTGCTGATGGCGGAGGGTCTCCCGTACGACTCGCCCGAGGGTCGGGCGTGGGCCGGCGCGATCACCGCGCTGATGACCGGGCGGGCCTACGCCACCAGCGCGCGCACCGCGGGCCGGATGGGTCCGTTCGCGGGCTTCGCCGACAACGCCGGCGCCATGCGCAGCGTGTTGCACGTGCACCGGGCCGAGGCGGCGAAGATCGACGAGGAGCGGGTCCCGCCCGAGTTGCTCAGCGCCGCGCAACGCTCGTGGGACGAAGCCGTCGAGCTCAGCGAATTGCACGGCGTTCGCAACTCGCAATCGACGGTATTGGCGCCAACCGGCACTATCGGCTTGATGCTCGATTGTGATACGACGGGCATCGAGCCGGATCTTGCGCTCACGAAGGCGAAGAAGCTCGTCGGCGGCGGCACGATGTTCATCGTCAACCAGACGATCCCGCGGGCGCTGCGCAAGCTCGGCTACGACGAGTCCCAAGTCGACGAGATCGTGACCTACATCGATGAGCACAAGTCGATCGTCGGAGCGCCGCAACTCGACTCTGAGCACCTGTCGGTGTTCGCCTGCTCGATGGGCGACAACACGATCCACTACATGGGCCACGTGAACATGATGGGAGCGGCGCAGCCGTTCCTGTCTGGCGCGATCTCCAAGACGGCCAATGTTCCCGAAGAGACCACGGTCGAGGAGCTCGAGCAGCTCTACATCGACTCGTGGAAGCTCGGGCTCAAGGCAGTGGCGATCTACCGCGACAACTGCAAGGTCGCGCAGCCGTTGGCCACGCAGAAGAAGGCGAGCGACGGGGCCACCGACGGTGAGTCGGCGTTGGCCGACGCGGCCCGACAGGTCGAGCGCGTCGTCGAGACCGTCATCATCCAGGAGCCGGTACGTCAGAAGCTGAGCCGCCGGCGGCCGGCGAAGACCTTCTCATTCCGGGTCGCCGACTGCCACGGCTACGTGACGGTGGGCGAGTTCGAGGACGGACGGCCGGGGGAGATCTTCCTGCGGGTCGCCAAGCAGGGCTCGACTCTCGCCGGCATCATGGACGCCTTTGCCATCTCGGTGAGCCACGGGCTCCAGTACGGCGTGCCGCTCGAGGCGTTCGTCGACATGTTCATCAATCTGCGCTTCGAGCCCGCGGGCATGACCGACGACCCGGACATTCGCTTCGCCACGAGCCTGGTCGACTACATCTTCCGGCGCCTGGCGGTGGAATACCTCCCGATCGAGGAGCGCGAGG
>JBOGFL010000261.1:0-8400 GCA_050743285.1 Acidimicrobiia bacterium | reverse complement strand
ATGCTCATCCGTGCCGCCGTGGCCCTGAACCAGTCCAAAGCCAAGCGCTAGGTCATCAGTAGGGGAGATCTCCGGCCCGGCAGTTGCGATAGTCAGGCTCGAGCGGCGTCTCGAACTGGACCGCTCGGATGGTGGGATGATCGAGAAGTAGGGCTTTGGCGATGCGGTGCATGCCGTCCATCACGCGGCCGTCGCAGCCGAGGATGATCGGGTATGACAGATCGGCTTCCTCGATCATCCGCACGTGATTCACGACGCCGCGCACCGTTGGCCGCTGGGAGTCGTCGTCGAACCAGTAGTTCGTGTCGATCTCGTTGATCGAGTGCACGGGCAAGTCTTTGACCGGCAGATGCCGACTCAGCTCGACGAGCCGGTCGACGTCCCACGCATCGAGCCCTCGTTCGCCGGGCCAGAAGTGGTACTGCTTTCGCACTCTCGCAGTATTGCCTCGGGCGGACCTAGCCGGGCTTACGACCGGTGTACACCGCGGTGACGAGCGGACGCTCGATGACGTCCCCGAGCTCCGTGCGCGCGATGTCTCCGAGTGCATCGAGCAGCGTCTCGCGCCGCTCGGGCGGGAGCCGGCGCACGTGGATCATCGAGCCGTAGAGCGCTCTCAGCGCAGGGGTATCGAGAAGGATCGTCCAGGGGATCAGCTCGGCCTCTACATCGTCGAGCCCCGCGCCCGTCGCCAGGCCTCTCGAGCGTTCGGCGACGTCGAGCTCGAACTGCGGTTGAGGAAGTGACGTGACCACGTCGTGCTGTTCGAGGAGCCCCTGTGTTGCCTCTTGGAACGGGTCGGGCCGCTCGGGATCACCGAGCACCGTCCACCACAGCGCGGCCCAGCCGCCGGGTCGCAGTACGTGACCGAGCTTGGCTTGGCCGATCTCTTGGTCCACCCAGTGGAAGGACATCGCAGCCACGACGAGGTCGAAGGCGTCGTTCGGGAGTCGAGCGTCTTCAAAGGTGGCGACGATGAGGGTGACGTCCTGGGCGCGCATCGAGGTCTGGAGATAGGAGGCGAGCGCGTCATCGGGTTCGACCGCCGTGATCGTGGCGCCCAGGTCGTGCAGCCGCCGAGTGACACGCCCGGTTCCCGGCCCGATCTCGAGCGCAGCCGCACCCGGCTTCAGTCCGCAACGAGAGATGAGCAACTCGTACGCGCGTTCCGGGTAGTGGGGCCGTCCGGCGTCGTAGTTTGCGGGGTCGTCTCCGAAGACCTGGCGCGCGTCGCTGCGGAGCCACGTCGGTGGTTGTTCTCCGGGCTGGCTCACCGGCTCGCCACGGGGAGGCGTCGGCACCGGAGCAGGAGATACGTGGGGACCGGTGCGGGCGGTTCGACGACGCGTTCGATGGAGAAGCCGGCGTCGATCAGTGTATTGAGATAGGTCGATACTCTCCGGTGTGACGAACCGACCCGGATTCGCACGCCGTCGGGATTGTGATCGGCCGACGCCCACCAGCCCTCGTCGAAATAGGTCCCGTCGGGCGGCCAGCTCGAGAGCCCCGCCTCGTTCCCCGGGAAGCAGGGGTGCACCATCGAGATCACGAACCACCCATTGGCGCGGACGGTCCGAGCGACTGCGCGGAGCGTGCCGTCGAGGTCGTCGACGTCCATCATCGCCATTTCGCACACCGCGCCGTCGAACGCGTTTCCGTCCCACCAGGCGTCGGTGTCGGCGACATCGGCCGTGACGTAGCTGATCCCGAGCGGTTGCGCCGCTTCGGCAAACCGCGCCAGCGAGACCATCTCCGAGGACATGTCGATGCCGACGACGGCAGTACCGAGTCGAGTAAGACCGCGAGCGGCGCGACCGTGCCCGCAGGCGACGTCGAGCACTCGCGCCCCGCGCAACGTCGAAGGCAGAAGTTCGCCGACGCCGTCGACGATGAAGCCCTCCCCTTCGCCGGCCCAACCCTGATACCAATCGGCGATCGTGTCGTACCGAGCCGCCCTAGCCATTCGCTCTTGATATCAGCTGTCGACCGCCTGCAGTGACACGTCGGGCGTCGCACGAGTGTCAGCTGTCATTGGAAGCGTTAACGGATCGGGTCCGCGAGTGACCTGCTAGCTCTAAGACTGACAGAGGTCGTTACATCCGGTGTCCCTTCTGCGGGGGATGCGAGCTGGCGCTACTGCGGGACGTTATGGACGAAGTCGTCGGACTCGAAGACCCGCCGCGTGATCAAGAACGCCCGAGTGAGACTGGCAGCTCCTTCAGCGCATTGTTCAGATTCGACCGCGTGCGGCGGGGTTCGCCCGTGACCTCGATGGTGGGGAAGGTCGTGAGCAGCTCGTCGAAGAACACGCGGCCTTCGAGTCTCGCGAGGTGGACGCCGAGGCAGAAGTGCTCGGCGATGCCGAAGGACAGGTGCGGGTTCGGGTCGCGGTGGATGTCGAAGTGGTGCGGGTCGTCGAACACGGCCTCGTCGCGGTTGGCCGAGGTGTAGACCATCGCCAGCTTCTCGCCGGCCGCGATCGGCTGGCCCGCGATCTCGGTGCCGACCGACGCGGTGCGGCGGAAGTAGTGGAGCGGGTTCGCCCAGCGCAGGATCTCCTCGACCGCACCCGGCATCAGGCTTCGGTCGGCGCGGAGCTCGGCCAGCTGGTCGGGGTGCTGGAGTAGGGCGAGCAGACCGGCGGCGAGCATCGTCTTGGTCGTGTCGTTGCCGGCCGTCACGAGCTGCACGAAGAAGCTGCCGAAGTCGATGTCGGTCATCGGGCCCTCGCCGAAGTCCGACGCCAGGATCACCGACGTCAAGTCTTCGCGCGGTTCCTCGGCGCGCCGCTGGGCGGCGAACTCGATCGCGTACATCGCCATCGAGACCGACGGGTTCTCGTCGCCGTCGGCGGTGGGGTTGATGTCGGCGTCCTGGCCGCTGGTGTTGCGCTCGGCCCAGCCGTGGATCGTCGCCCAGTCCTCGCGGGGGAGGCCCATGAGCTCGCCGATCACCTGCGACGGCAGCGAGCCGCACACCTCGTGCACGAACTCAGTCTCGCCGTCGACGCTGGCGAGGATCTCCCAGCTGATCGTGCGGATGCGTGGCTCGAGGTCGGCGATGACCCGGCCCTTGAAGTTGTCGGCGAGCGGGCGGCGGTAGGCGACGTGGCGGGGCGGGTCCATGGCGAGGAGCATGTTGCGCATCATCGCCAGCGCGTCGGGGTCGAGGTCCTCGAGGACGACGCCGCCCTCCGACGCCGAGAACACGACCGGCTCGCGGGCGACGTGCACGACGTCGGCGTGGCGGAGCACCGCCCAGTAGCCGGTGCCGTCGGGTATGTCCTGCCAGTGGACGGGGTCGGTGCGGCGCAGGTGCTCGAACACCTCGTGGGGCGGCCCGTCGACGTAGATGTCGGGCGAGTAGATGTCGATCGTGTCGGTGCCGGCTCCCGCCACGCGTCCCCCCCCTCGAGGGCGCCAGGTCATCCCGGTTCCGCCGCATCGTAGGCCGCACTCGGCTCGGTCTGAGCCGGCTCCCAGCGAGTTCTGAGGTTGTTTCGCGACGCTCACCGGCCACGCGAGAGGGAGGGCACACGTGGCCGACGACAAAACTGACGAAACCGCCGACGAAGCGCCGACGGAGCCGACGGCGGCGGCCGAGCCGCCCGACACTGAAGGCGCGTCCGGCGATCCGGACACCGCATCGCGGTCCGGGCTCGGTCGGGGAGTGACGGTGCCGATGTGGGCGCTCGGTCTGGTCGCGCTCCTCGTGCTCGGCCTGATCGGCTTCGGCATCGGCCGTTGGACCGCGCCCGACGACAGCGACGAGGTCAGCGGCGTCTTCCAGGGCCAGGTCGGGGACAACGGCGGCGACCCGCAGCTCGAGCCCGGGAGCCCGGACTCGTCCACGGACGCGAACCGGGTCATCCTCGGCGTGCAGGCCGCCGACTCGACCGACCCCGAGAGCGCGGAACTCGTCGAGGTGCTCGCCATCGGTCCGGCCGGCAAAGCCCGATTGGAGGAGAGCGACGTCGTCACCGCGATCGACGGCGACGACATCACCAGTGCCGCCGCGCTCGCCGAGGCCGTAGAGGGCTCCGAGTCGGGCGACGAGGTGACGATTACCTACGAGCGCGACGGCGAAACCGATGAGGTCGACGTCACGCTGCAGAGCGTCTCGGAGATCACCCCGCCCGGCCAGGGCGGTGGCAGCGAAAGCAACTCGGACGCCGCGTAACGGACGGCCGAGTTCTTCATGGCTGACGCCGGTCAGGCGCCGGCCATGAACTCGGCCATCCGACGCAGGGCGCCGAGGCCCCGGGAGACGTAACCGTCGGGGAGACGCATTATCGGGACGATGCGCTGCTCCAACTGGAGCCACTCGCCTTGCCAGCGCGCTGCGGTGGCGGGGTCTTGCCCGTCGGCGATCTCACGCAGATGCTGCCCGTCGGCGAGGTCCCCACCCTCGGTCCAGTACCAGCGAAACAGCTCGGCCCGTACCGCCGGGCGGCGCGTCGGTTCGACGCCCGCGTAGGTCGTCGTCGCGGCGGCGGTGTTCGAGCGCACGGGCGGTCGGCGCAGCGAGAATTCCTCGCCTGCGACCAGCAGCCCCCGGACCTGCTCGAGCTCCCCATCGAGCTCGTCGGCGAGCTTGCCCTGTACCGGTTGCCCGGTGGGCGGGATGGAGGGCTCGTGCTCGACGGCTCGCCAGTCGACCGAGAACCGGCCGGTGCGCTCGAGCCGCTCGGCGCGGTGGCTGGCCAGGGCACTGAACGGACAGTTGAAGTCGCCGTAGACCACGAGTTGGGTTGTGGCGCTCATCATTCCAACGTACCCAGGTGGTCGCCGGTCCCGTGCGGCCGATTCTCCAGCGGACCGGCTGAGATGAGTGCACCGAGCGTTGCTGGGCGAGGACTTCGAGGGCGCTGCCCGAGGCCGTGCCGTCGATCACCGCGCGGCACGGCTCGGGTACCGTCGGTTCGTACGCCGTCACCCCGGAGGGGCCAACGATGACGCTCACCGAAGAACTTCACCCGACCGCGATCCACCTCGGCGCCGACGAGCTGCCGTTCGTGGAGATCGGCGGCGGCTCCAAGCTGAAGGTGATCCAGGTGAAGGAGCGGGAGGGGCTCTGGATCGTCCAGAACATCTTCCAGGCCGGCTACGAGGTGCAGAAGCACCGCCACACCGGACCGGTGTGGGGCTACACGGTGTCGGGCGCGTGGAAGTACAAGGAGTACGACTACGTGAACCGGGCCGGGTCGTTTCTCTACGAGCCGGCCGGGTCGGTGCACACGCTGCAGTGCGTCGAGGACGACACCCTCGTCTGGTTCCACATGTACGGCGCCAACCTCAACCTCGACGCCGACGGCAACGTCGAGAGCGTCACCGACGGCGCCGGCGCCCTCGACGCCTACTACATGCTCGCCGAGGCAGAAGGCTTCCCGCGTCCGAACGTGCTGGTTGATTAACGCATGCTTGGTCTCCGCAAGAGACGCACGCCCGGTTATCACGTGGCTGGGCGGCACTTAGAGCAAGGGGTTGGTCTCACCAGCGAAGATCAACGACGGTAAGGCATTTCGACCCTTCAAGTATGAGAGCGTGGGCGTCAAACCAGGAATTCGCCGAGCGCGATCGGCAGTCGTCGTAGATAGTCGTCTTGCTCGCGCTAGAGCGACGAGCGAAGCCCGGACGACTTCGGGGTCGTAGTCGCGAAGAGCGATCTCCTCGACCCTCGAGATGTCTCGACGGGAGCGACCAAGCACGAGAACGCTCAGCGCGACGGCACGGTGGTACGTGGGCTCGTCGCGGTCCAAGGCTATTGATCGTGCGTACGCTATCCACCTGGCTGGAACGTATTCGGGTACGTCAAGCATTGCAGCCATTAGCCATGTGCTCAGGTACGGAGAGACGTTTCGATCTCCGTCCTCTAGATAGGCAGTTACCTTGCTTTGCACACTTGGGCGTCGTAACCACGGCAGAAGGTACGCAGGCACAAGCCATCCAAGTGGAGCCACCGATTCGAGTTCGTCAAGTACCCGGTGGAGCACGCCGTGATCCCGAAGTTGAAGGAGCCTCCAGAGACTGAAGCTTGCGTGCCGGCGGTCAATTTGGTCATGGCGTACGGCCTTGCGGAATATTCGCTGCAGATCCTTCCTAGGGCTTGACGTTCCGGCGCCTCCAATCTCGAATGCGTATTGAATAACATCCAACTCGGCATCGTCCAGCGGGGCTCGCGCGGTATCGCCTCTACGGATCAGCGTTTTTCTTGTCGAGAGCGCCAAACCGCGGCGTCGACACTCAGCGTCGAGGACCTGTAGTGCCTGTACAACAGCCCCCGTCTCGAGCTGACGATGCGAATGTCATCCATGTACCGGAAGTATTTGACCTCTGGCAGAGTGACGAGCTCCCTATCGATTGGTGCCATGTAAAAGCGATCCGAGTCTTCAGAAGCAGCTCCAAGACCCCGAGCGGCGAGCGATGGTGCGCACGGCGTGCCTACGCCGTGCTAAGGCGATTGCTGCGGGCGGATAGCGCATGCCGGCGATGAAGCGCCTGTCACTAGCTCGAACATTTCGTGCTGCTCCAGCCGAATGTCGCCCTCGGGCGTCGAGATGCTGAGCGCCAAGGCGGAGGGCTTCCGTGGCTAAGCGTGCTGGCGGGTTTTTTGGAGCTAGACCGCTGTCATGCAAGGCCGTGCGCCCGAAGAAGCGAGACGGCGTGGACCGTGACGTAGCCGCGCCACTCGAGTTCGGCGGCGGGCGACGAGCTCGCGAAGTCAACGCGCCACCCGCCGTCTCCTTTCTGTGATGTTGCCCAGCGTTCGAGGTCGGCGGACACCGCATCGGTAGGCAGCAGCGCCCGCAAGGGCCGCCCGGGGAACGGGGAGAAGTCGAGCGAGTAGAGGCGCTCATCCTCGAGGCCGCCGGCGACTCGCATCGAGCCGTCCCCGGGTAGGTGGGCGGCGACGACCCGTGGGAGGAGGTCAGCTGCGTCGGGACGAACGTCGGCGACCGCGTCGAGGAAGTGCAGCGTGTACATGAGTTCGATCGCGTGCGGCGTGGTCGAGAGAAGACCGATCTCGGTTAGGCAGAAGTCGGTGGCTGTCTTCAGCCACGGATGCGCGGCGACTTCCGAGTCGTGACGGGCAGCGCGGTGCGCCATCGAGCAGACGGCCGCCGTTATGTGCAACGAGGACCTGGTCTGATCGGCCCCGACCCAGAACGGCGCGCAGCCCGCCGGGTCGGTCACCGGGAGGGCGAACGGCAACCCGCCGCCGCCGAGCGTCGCCGAAGCGAGCCAGTCGCAGAGTTCCTTCGCCCGTGGCGATGTCGCCGGGCCGACCTCGGCGAACACCTCCAACGCGTGCAGCGCGCCCGCCGGCTGGCTCTCGGGCGAGCGGAGGTCGGGCTCGAGGCCCCAGCCGTATCCACCGTTGCCATTCCGGTACGGCTCGAGCGCGGCGAGCACCGCGGTCGCTTTGGCCCGGCCGCAGAGGAGCTCGAAGCGCTGCCGGTCGAGCAGGCGAGCATGCGCGGCCATGAATGCCGCGGCGCCCGCCAGGTCGATGTCTATCACCGCCCCATGTTGCTGGTGTCAACCCGGCTCTGTCTAGAACGTATCGGCCATCGCGGCTCGGCGCTCAGAGTTGTTGCGCCGAGAGTCCCTCCTGGAGGCGCTCGTAGTCGGCCCTCACGCGCTCTTCTGGTGGTTCTATTGGCTCTGCGTACCAGACTTTGGTGATGCCCGCTTGCAGGAGCTCCTTGCCGCACGACAAATGCGGCTGATGCGTGTGGTGTAGATCGTTCCACCCATTCACGGGAACACCGAAGCGGGCGGCAGTCGCGACCGCGCTCGCCTCGGCGTGGACGCAGATGCACAGGTCGATGCCGTTCCCAGCTCCCACACGTCGTGGCGAGCGCATCGAACGCATCGGCCGTCCAGGCAGTTCGTCATGCCAGCTGGTGTCCCGTTGCATCAGGTGGACAGGACGCGGTCGTCGACGACGACGACGACGCCAACGACTCTGCGGATGCGGTTCGAGCGGGCGGCGACCGCGAACGCGAGACGCATGTAGTAGTCGTCATTCTCGGGTATCACGTCCCGGTCCATGGAGAACGTACAGTCGCCGGGCTCAGGTGCGTAAGCGGCGAGCGACGGACGCACGGCGTCGAACGATCTGTTCGCGACGATCGGTTTCCGAGAAGCGCGTGCCGTCGAGATCGGGCAGTCGAACGACGTTTGCGGTCGGCGCGGGCGCCGTAGCCGAAAAGACCCACCGGTAGCTGAACATCCCGAGCGCCGACCCTCGGTGTCGAGCCAGTTCGGAACGCCGGGGTCGTAGTGCGCGACTACGACACGCCACTTGCCGTCGTCGTCGACGTGCATCTGGTGTCCGTTGAGGTTGACGACGCGGTTGGCGATGTCGAGTGACTCGAACCACGCCTCGTTGTAGAGC
>JBOGFL010000260.1:0-3144 GCA_050743285.1 Acidimicrobiia bacterium | reverse complement strand
CTCGTCGCGGTGTTCAACCAGATACCGACAACCGTCCGGGTCGCTGTCGAACCCCGGCACGACTCATGGTTCACGGACGAGGTCCGCGTGCTCCTCACCGAGCACGACGTCGCCCTCTGTCTTGCCGACGTCGCGTCGCGACCGGTCGGGCCCCGCTGGAAGACCGCCGGGTGGACGTTCTTGCGCCTGCATTCGGGTCGTGCCCAACCGCACCCCTGTTACGGACGGACCGCGCTCCGCTCGTGGAGCCGCCGCCTGGCCGTCGAGTGGAGCGACGGCCAGGTCTCCGTGTTCTTCAACAACGACACCAACGGATGCGCGGTCCGTGATGCGCGCCAGTTCGCCCGGCTCGCGCGCGCCGATTCCTGGGATCCCACACGAGTTCCGTAGCGTGATTCTGGACAAGGAGATGCCATGAGGGTCGCAGTGACGGGCTCGACCGGATTTCTCGGTACCGCGCTACTGCCCGCGCTCGAGCGGGCCGGTCACGAGGTTGCCCCGGTGCACCGGGGGGACGGTCCGCCACCCCGCTGGGACCCCGAGACGGGCACCATCGACGCGGGGGCGCTCGAAGGCGTCGACGCCATTGTCCACCTCGCCGGCGAAGGGATCGGCGAGCGGCGGTGGACGCCGGAGCAGAAGCAGCGCATCCTCCGGAGTCGTACCGCCGGCACCGACCTGATCGCCCGCACCGCCGTCGCGCTCGACCCGACGCCGTCGGTGCTCGTCACCGCTTCGGCGATCGGGTACTACGGCGACCGGGGCGAGGAGGAGCTCACCGAGGAGAGCACGCCGGGTGAGAGCTTCCTCGCCCACGTCGTGCAGGCGTGGGAAGCGTCGACGGCCCCGGCCGCCGACGCCGGGATCCGTGTCGTCGCGCTCCGCACCGGCGTCGTCCTCGCCCGCAAGGGTGGCGCGCTCGGGCGGATGCTGCTGCCGTTCCAGCTCGGACTCGGCGGGCGGATGGGCTCGGGCGGCCAGTGGATGAGCTGGATCAGCGTCGACGACGCGCTTGCGGGATATCTCCACGCGTTGGCAACTCCGTCGCTGGCCGGGCCCGTGAACCTCACCGCGCCGGTGCCGGTGCGAAACGACGAGTTCGCCAAGACGCTGGGTCGGGTGCTCCGCCGTCCGACCGTGCTGCCGACACCGCTCTTCCCGTTGAAGCTGGTGTACGGAGCCGAGCTGGTGGAACAGCTGCTGGTCGAGGGGCAGCGGGCGCTGCCGCGCAGGCTCTTGGCCAGCGGATTCACATTCACTCACACCACGATCGAAGCGGCGCTGCGGTCGGTGCTCGACAGGCCGGCCGCCGTATGATGCCGCGGCTCAGTGGGGTGACCGAGGGGACTCGAACCCCCGACTTTCAGGACCACAACCTGACGCTCTAACCACCTGAGCTACGGCCACCATGGGTTCTGGCGTCGTTCATTGTCGCGCGCCCGGGAGGACTCGAACCCCCGACCCGCTGCTTAGAAGGCAGCCGCTCTATCCAACTGAGCTACGGGCGCCCGTGGAAAGATTCTAAGACACCGCCGCATCGCGACATCGATCATCTTGCCGCCGCGACCGCGGCGAGGGCGCGCTCCGCGAGCTCCGGTCGGCACACGAGCACGTCGGGGAGCCACGGGTTGCGCCGGTTGTAGCGGAGCGGCGCGCCGTTGAGACGCGAGACGTGGCAGCCGGCGGCCTCGGCGATCGCGCTCGGCGCCGCCGAATCCCACTCGTACTGGCCGCCGTCGTGTATGTAGATGTCGACGACGCCGCGCACGACGGCGAGCGTCTTCGCGCCCGCCGAACCCATCTCCACCAGCTCGCCGTGGAGTGCCTCCGCCACCGAGCCCGCCAGCCGGGGTGGGCGGGTACGGCTCACGACCACGCGCGGCGGCCCCGGCATCGGCGGTGGCGGGGGAGGGGCGGGGTCGGTCGAGAAGGCGAGTCCCATGCCGGGCAGCGCGACTGCGGCCGCCACCACCTGATGCTGCTCGACGAGGGCCACGTGGACCGCCCAGTCGGTGCGGGGCGGTTCGCCGAACTCGCGGGTTCCGTCGAGTGGATCGACGATCCACACGCGCGGCGCTTCGAGGCGCGTCATGTCGTCCTTGGCTTCCTCGCTGAGCACCGCGTCCTTGGGGTGGGTGCGTTCCAGCGCGGCGAGGATCACCTCGTTGGCGAGCTGGTCCCCCTCGCGGCGCGCCTCGTCGGCATCGATCTCGCCCCGCTCGTGGCGGGCTCGAATCTCCTGGAGCGTGCGGGCCGCCTCGTTGGCGACCCGCAGCGCATCTGCGGCATCAGTGGGCATCAAGCGCCGGGCCGGTTGTGGGGCTGACTGTGGGTCGCAAATCTGCTCGACGACCAGCTCGGCGCCCGGCTGCACGGCACGGTAGGCGAAAGTGACGTGTGCCGCTGCATCCTGTTGGTCCGAAGGTCGGTCGAGGTCCGAGCGGGTGACGGGAATCGAACCCGCATCATCGCCTTGGAAGGGCGAGGCTCTGCCATTGAGCTACACCCGCGGAATCAATGAGGTTACCGGGCGCGTCAGGCGATCCCGAGTTGCGAGAGCAGTGACCCCACGTCGATGTAGTTGGTGTCCCGTGTCACCAGGCCGTGAGGTCCGAACTCGCTGAACGTCGCCCCTCGTATTTCCACTTGGCGGCCGGTCGGTCCGAACCCGAGGTACGAGCCTTGATGGGTGCCGCTCATCACCCATTGATCAGCGTTCGTCTCCCCGTCGATGAGCAGCATCGACCGCTCCAGGCTGAGGTCGGGGAACGCGGCGAGGATTGTGGCCGCGTTCTCACGAATGGCACTTCGGCCTCTGACGACCTGACCGGCCATCACGTCGACGATCTCGGCGTCCTCGGCGAACACCGCCGCGACGGCATCGGGGTCATGCTCGTTCCACGCTCGGAACGTCTCTTCGTTGGCGCCCAGGATGACGGCGCGGACGTCTGGGGACACCGTCGGGGAGGGCGGATTCGAACCGCCGACCGCCTGCCCCCAAAGCAGGTGCGCTACCACTGCGCCACTCCCCGGGATCGCGGGTCCAGCGTAGGGGGGACAGGCGGCGCCTGCCCCACCTCTCGAACCAGACGCGCTCCCACTGCGCCACTCCCCGGGATCGCGGGTCCAGCGTAGGGGGGACAG
>JBOGFL010000259.1:0-2006 GCA_050743285.1 Acidimicrobiia bacterium | reverse complement strand
CGAGCCGATCCCGTACTCGCGCCCGTCCACCGGCAGGCCCAGGGCCAGGTTGGCGTCGACGGTGTCGTGCCCCTGCTCCTGGAGGCTGTAGGCGCGCAGCTTGTGGCCGAGCCCGATGCCGCGGCCTTCGTGACCCCGGAGGTAGACCACGACGCCTTCGCCTTCCTCGGCTACCTGCGCGAGCGCGATATCGAGCTGGCGGCCGCAGTCGCAACGGAGCGACCCGAAGACGTCACCGGTGAGGCACTCGGAGTGCACTCGCACGAGGACGCGCTGCTTGCCGGCAACCTCGCCGTGGACGAACGCCATGTGCTCGGTGCCGTCGAGGAGCGATTCGAACACATAGGCGGTGAAATCGCCGTACCTGGTTGGGATCCGCGCCTCGGAGACGCGTCGGACGAGCTTCTCGCGGTGGCGCCGGAAGCGAATGAGATCGGCGATCGAGATCAGCTGGAGCTTGTGCGTGGCGGCGAACTTCTCGAGCTGGGGCAGCCGGGCCATCGTGCCGTCGTCGTTGACCACCTCGGCCAGCACACCGGCGGGCTTGCAACCGGCGAGGCGGGCGAGGTCGACCGCCGCCTCGGTGTGGCCGGCCCGCTTGAGCACGCCGCCCTCGCGGTAGCGCAACGGGAAGATGTGGCCCGGGCGCACGAGGTCGCCGGCGCGAGTTGCGGGATCGATCAGTGTGTGCACGGTGACCGTGCGGTCGGCTGCCGAGATGCCGGTCGTGACACCGTTCTTGGCGTCGACCGACACCGTGAACGCGGTGCGGTTGTGCTCGGTGTTGTTGGCGACCATGAGCGGCACCTGGAGCTCGTCGAGATGGTGCCCCATCATCGGCATGCAGATGACGCCGCTCGTGTGGCGCACCATGAAACCCATCGCCTGGGGGGTCATCTTCTCGGCCGCGATGATGAGGTCGCCCTCGTTCTCCCGGTCGGCGTCGTCGACGACGATGACGATCTCACCGCGCCCGATTGCGCTGATCGCGTTCTCGATCTTCGTGAAGGTCACGTCACCTCTCCTGCGATGGCGCGCCGGAGGCGCGCTCCTTGCGAGGGTGGCGGGCGGGGTGGGAGGACGTGAGGCGCTCGACGTACTTGGCGATGAGATCGACCTCGAGATTGACCGCGTCGCCGGGCTGGCGGGTGCCGAGTGTGGTGACGGCGAGGGTGTGCGGGATCACCGCGACCGAGAAACCTTCGTCGTCGACGGCAACGACGGTGAGGCTGATGCCGTCAACCGCCACCGACCCCTTCTCGACCAGGTAGTCGTGGACACCGGCCGGCGCGTCGATCGCGACCTCGGCGGAGTCGTCGGGCAGCTCCCGGCGGGCGCGCACGCGGCCAACACCGTCGACGTGCCCCTGGACGAGATGTCCGCCGAGCCGGTCGACGAGACGCACGGGCCGTTCGAGGTTCACCGGATCACCGGCCTGCAGTGCCCCGAGCGAAGTTCGCGTCAGCGTCTCGGAGACCGCGTCGGCCGCCCACCATCCGGAGCCGCGTTCGGCGACGGTGAGACAGCATCCGTTCACCGCGATCGAGTCGCCGATCTCGACGTCGAGGACCTTGTCGGCTTCGATCTCGACGCGGGCGCCGTCGTGCGCAGGCACCACCGACCGAACCCGGCCCTGTTCCTCGATGATGCCGGTGAACATCAGCCCTCCCGGGTGAGTTCGAGGCGCACGTCGGCGCCGACGAGCGTCGCCGACTCCATACGGAACCGGGGCGCGTCGGCGAGCGCGGGGGAGAGTCCGCCGGCCAACGGGTGGGCGCGGTCGCCGAGCAGCATCGGCGCGACGTAGGCGACCAGCCCGTCGGCGAGTCCGGCCCGCACGAGCGCCCCGTGCACGGTGCTGCCACCCTCCACAAGCGCTTGGAGGACGTCGTGGCGCGCCAGTAGCTCGAGGGTCGCGGCCAGGTCAACACCTTCCGCGCTCGGGGGGATGGTCTCGACTTTGGCCCCGGCGGCGCGCCACGCGTCGACCGCGCGCGGGTCGGCGG
>JBOGFL010000258.1:0-6909 GCA_050743285.1 Acidimicrobiia bacterium | reverse complement strand
GCTCGCGCTCGGGTAGAGAACGGCGCGTGCCGTGCGGGTATGGCATCCCCCGCAGCGGTCGGCGTCGGAGGCTCGACACGGCGGCGCGCCCGCCGTCGTGATCGACGCCCGTTCGAACCCACCCTCGATGCGGTCGCCGACCCTGGCCTGCTCGCCGATCTCGGCACCTTGGACCTCGACCGGGCTATGACTCCGGTGCGTCCGAGACCTCTCCGCGCCGCCGGGATCGACCAGTTCGAGATCCAACTGCGAGGAACCAAGGTCCACCATGCGCATACGACTCACAAATGGCGACCAGAGCGCGACTGTCACCCTCCTCGACAACGCGACAGCCCGCGACTTCGCGTCGCTGCTGCCCTTCACACTCACCATGCACGATCTCTTTGGGCGAGAGAAAGCCGGACCCCTTCCACGGGCTCTCGCGAGCGACGGCGAGCCACAGTCCACTTACCGCGTCGGCGACGTCGGGTACTGGTCGCCGTCGAACGACCTCGCGATCTACTACGACGACGACGGCGAAACGATCCCGAGCCCTGGGATCATCATGATCGGGACAGTTGACTCGGGACTCGACGTGATCGCTTCCGTCGACGACTCCTTCCAGCTCACCATCGACGCCGTCGCCTGATACCGCACCAACACAGGAATCGAGCCTCACCCGGCGCGGCCTAACAGACGATCAGCGAGGCCCGGCGACGATCACTCGTCGTAGAAGCCAAGGTCCTGTGCTTCGGCCGTCAACGCATCGAGAGACCGTCTCGCCTCGGCGTCAGACCCGCCGTGAGTTTCGGCGCGGCTATGGAAGAGACCCCGAATCTCAGCGCCTACGTCGTCACCCCGTGCAGCTGCAATAAGGAGATCGGCGAACTTGGGATCGTCAGGTTTGATGATCCGGTCGGGGTCGATGTCGGTGTTGGTTCTGCTGAACCAGCGGGCCATGACGGCAGCGGTGCGTTTGTTGCCTTCGTGGAATGCTTGGGCGCTCGTGAGTTCGAAGGCGAGGGCGGCGGCCGTGTCGATGGGGTCGGACTCGATCCGGGCGCGATCGAGCGCACGAGCTACCCGATCGAGGTCGTCGTCGTCGGCACTCGGCGAGATCTCATCGGGACCCCGGACCGCCTCGTTGCAGGCGATTACCTCCTCGAGGGAGGGGAAACTCACCGGTCGCGCAGATACATGAGCAGCTCACGGCAGTACTCGATGTCCGCCTCGATCGCGGCGCGAAACGCCGGATCGACCGCCATGAGATGCGGTCGGCGGACGGGATGCACAACGGGTGCCGGCGTGCTGCTCACGAGGACCAGTCTACGGCGAGCCTCGTGCCCACGGCCCTGGGTCAGTTCTTGCGGGCATCGACGACGCGCAGTGCCAACGCGACGAAGGCATCGGCACGGCGCTGATCATCGGTCCGCTTCTCGTCGTGTGCCTGGCCAAGGGCGTTCGCGTCCTGGAGGAGGAGCTCGGCCTCCGCCCGCATCAGCGCACGGAAGAAAGGGAGGCCAAGTTCAGGCTCGAGACGCACAGTCCCGTGGACCATGCCGTCGGGTTCCTCGGTGAAGTCGATTCGCACGAGTGCCTCGACGAGCAGCTCGACTGGTTCGCCAGCTACGAGTCGGTCTTTCATGGCTCAGATGGTACGGATGCCCTGCGACATCTACGTGCTACCCCCGAAAGGCCCTGGTCAGACCCGTGACTGGGGTCCTATGGGACGGCCCAAACGCGACGGACGCCGAGATCTACGCAGCGAGCAGCACGGTGCGAACGAGCCGTACTCGTTGGGTCAACCCGTAAGTCCCCCCTCCGACACGCACTTGTACCCCACGCGGGAGGGCCTGGACGGCGACCCGTCCGTCCGTGTGGTACGTGAGGCTGACGCCGAACTCTGCGTAGAGCTCCGCCTTGTCCTCGGGGTCGGCCTCGGCGAGGACGTCGACGATGTCGCGCAGGGCTTCGACCAGTGCTCGGGTCTGGGATTTCGTGAGCTTGCCGCCGGGTAGCACGCGACTTAGTTGTGCCTGGGCGGCTTTGCGCTCTCGTTCGACTTCGGCGATCCACTTTCGCGACCGTGGCGACCGCCTCACCTTCATCCAGGAGCGCGCGATAACGCTCGAGCCTGTGGTTGCAGGACCGGATCTGTTCCCGAAGCGCGGCTTGGCGATCTTCCTCTGTGGGGTCGAGCTCGTCGGAGCCCGCGAGGACTTCGCACGTGTGGTCGAGATGTTCCTCGTCGAACAGCGAGGCGAGCCAGGTATCGAGGCCGGGCACGATCGCGCTCTCGCGGCACGTAGACGCTCTTCGGGTGACGTGTCTCGGCGACCGGGTAGTCGGTCGGTACTTGCAGCGGTAGTAGGGCTGGCCGTGGTTCCACTGGCCCTGCATGCGCCGACCGCAGATGCCGCAGCGCAGCATGCCCGCGAGCAGGTAGCGACGACCCTCGCTCGGCGTCCGTCTCGTCTTGTGTTTGGTTCGACCGAACTTCGTCTGTGCTGTCTCGAACGCCTCGATGCTGACGAGCGGCTCGTGGGCTTGCTGCTCGGACCAGACCCATTCCGCGGTGTCGTTCCAGCGCATCTTCGTCTCGCGGCCGAGCGCGACGTCGTCGACTTGATCCTCGGTGCTCACTCGACCGTAGAACGCGAACCGCTTCATCCGCTCAGGAGGCTAGAGCGTCCGGCTCGTAGGGCTCGAGGATGGCGTCGACCCCACGGGCTGTGCCTCCCTTCGTCAGTATGCGAGCGAGGATACGCGCCAGCTCCGGTGTCAAGAGCGGCGGTGCGGCCGGGAGTTGCAGGGTGATCTAGCGACGCGTGTTGACGCCGTGGCGTTCGCGGTCGGGCACACGCGGAGTCTGGACAGCGATACTCCCGCGACTACTCCCGGAACTACTCCCAGACCGCCCGGCCCCAGCCCCGATCACGGCGATCGCTCTCGGTGGACCGCGCACGAGTGAAGCAATATGGGCTTGTGGAGTTCTCGCCTCATCAAGTCGCTCTGCTCGACCGGGCACGCGACCTCGCCGCACGCGAAGGCGGCCTTGCTGTCGTCGTCACCCTGCGCCCCGACGGAACGGCTCACGCATCGGTGGTCAACGCGGGGATTGTCGAGCACCCGGTGACCCGGAGACGTGCCGTTGGTTTCGTGGTGCAAGGCCGAGCTCGCGCAAAGCTCGCGAATCTGCGCGCGAGGCCGGTGACGACAGTCGTGTTTCGCTCGGGTTGGGACTGGGTCACCATCGACGGCGATGTCGATCTGGTCGGCCCCGACGACCGATTGGAAGGCGTGCGGCCCGAATCAGTCGCCAACGTGTTCCACGAGATCTACGCGGCGGGGATCGGCAGTGCCGCGGACGAGTGGGCAACGCGCGACGATGTAATCGAGCGCGAGCGACACACTGCCGTGCTGGTCCGACCGATCCGCGTGTACTCGAATCCCACGGCGTGAGGCTGGTGACGCGTAGATCGTGCGCGCTTGTCCCCTTGGGCAGTTTCTCTGATGGCTGCCCCGCGCGGACTACTCCCGGAACTACTCCCGGGAATACTCCCGTCCGTCCGCGACCTTCACCTTCACATCCGCGACCTTCACCCGGGGCGTCCTTGTCGATCCAGCGAGCGCGATGCGAACGGGTGCGCGTTCCTCCGCGACCAGCCCGGTGAGCCTATGGATGCTCGTGTTGCTGATCCGCGCAGCTGCTTCGCGTGGCGGATTGCGCGTCGAGCGGGCATCCTGCGTCGGTGCGTCGTCCCGACCGATCGGCTGACTGGCTGATCAGCGGCCGCGGACGCGGGCTCGATCAACGCCAGGCTCAGGCGATGAACGCCGCGCTTCGGCCCACGGGGTCTGCGCGCCTGGACTCTCGGTAGGCGTGTCGAGTGTGACGAAGTCAGGGCTGCTTTCGGCCGAGCACGACCAGGTACTGCGACGGGCAGATGAGCCCGCCGTCGCGCGAAGTGTTGGTCCGTTCGAACAGGTCGGTCAGCTGGTCACGAAGCGCGGGCCATCTTCCCTCGGCCTCGAGGAGCTGGCGAGCCTGCGCGACCGGACCGAGCTTCGTTGAATAGAGCTCGACCGCTTCCTCCACGGAGGTGTTACGAAGGCCGACCTCGTCTCGCTCGAACTCCAGATCGATGCCTGTGCCCTCGAAGAGCTCGCGTACGTGGGCCGCATCGCCCCACAGCGATGGCGGGTCGACGAAGTCGGGCGGCGGTGGGACGTGGCTGCCGACAAGCCGGAAGAAGTCCCCGATCGCGCCTTCGGGCGTCCAGTTGCAGAGGCCGATGCGGCCACCGGGACGGACTACACGCGAGATCTCGTCCGCCACGACCTCGTGCTGGGGGGCGAACATGCAGCCGAACGTCGAGAGCACGACGTCGAAGCTTTCGTCGTCGAACGGGAGGTTCTCGGCATCTCCCTCCTGCCAGTCGATCTCCACACCCGCCACCGCCGCCCGGGCGCGCCCGGCAACGAACATCTCAGGTGTGAGGTCGAGGCCCACGACCCGGGCTCCCGCCTTGGCGGCCGGGATCGCGGTATTGCCTGTTCCACAGGCGAGGTCGAGGAGGTCCTCGTCGCGATCCACGGCTACTCGAGCGACGAGTTGCTCTCCCGTGTCGTAGAGCCCCTCGGTCGTGGCCATCTGGTGGTAATCGCCGAACGCCCATGCGTCTCGGGCTCCGCGCTTGAACTCCGCCAACTGCTGCACGTCCGTCCTCCTGGTCAGGTTCTGTCTCGGAGTATCCAGGAGCGCGGGCGCGATGACTTCGCCCATCGCGGCCATTTCAGGTGTGTGGGTCATGGCCTGACGGGGCCATCCCCCTACAAGAGCCCGAGACGGTTCGCCTGTGCGACTGCGGCCGCTCGTGACGAGCACCCGAGCCGGACGTAGATATTCGCGACGTGTCGATGAACGGTGTGTTCGCTGAGCGTGAGCCTCGCCGCGATGTCCCTGTCACCGAGTCCCGCGGCGACCAGGCGGAGGACCTCCACCTGGCGCGCCGTCAACGGTGTGCGCAAGCGGCCAGGCTCATCGGGCTCCCGCACGCTGATCGCGTCGAGGAGGAGTCGAGTCCGCGCGATCTCGACCGACGCCCCGATGTCCTCGAGGCGTTCCAGAGCTGCGTGTGCCTCGCGCTCTGCCGCGTCGATGCGCCCAAGCGCGTGCAGGGAGCGTGAGAGCTCCAATCGGGCGCGTTCGGCCTCGACCGGAGCGCGGCTGCTCCCAAACAGGTGGAGGGCGTCCTCGAAGTGGTCGCGCGCCGATTCGTGGTCGTCGGTGACCGCCGCAACTAATCCTTCCGAGAAGCTCACCGATGCGCGGAGCTGCTGCGTCGGCACAGCGTCGGCAATGGAGCGAAGCTCCTCGAGGCGCGCCGCCGCCGACTCGTGGTCACCAAGCGCCACCTCCGAGCGCACCAGGAGCTCGAGCGGACCCGCTCGACTGGTCTTGCTCGTAGGCGGGATCCGCCGCAGCAACCGCTCGAGTAAGTCACGCGCGGTGGCGGGATCCTCCCGGTCGAGACAGAGCTCAGCCAGCCCTCTCTGAGCCAGCGGGTGCTCCGACGTCCGTTCGAAGAGCTCTTCCGCTTCGGCGACACGCCCCTGACGCCGTCGTAGATCGCCGAGCCGTACCACGGCTTCAGCCAGCCAGAACGGACGGTCGGCAGTCAGGTCGTCCGTGGCTCCGACGAGTTCCTGCTCCGCCTCGCCCCAGCGCCCATGCCACGTCAGGATCGCGGCGTAGTGGGCTCGGCAGACCCCGGTGACGAATCGGGTGCCCATCCGCCGGCTGAACTCCTCGACCTTCTTGCACCACTGAGCACCCCGGTCGTAGTCGCGCACTTGCTCGCAGGCCGAGATGAGACGGCAGCACGTCCACGCTGCCGGTGCGAGGTTCTCGTACTCGCCGCCGAGCGCTGCTGCGGTCGCCTCGTCGAGGCAGCGCATCCCCTGCTCCACGTCGCCCTCCTCGACCAGGGCCAGACCCTCTGTAGCGAGGCTGAACATCTCGAGATCGACGGCGGCGAGTTGACGACCGAGGTCCCGTGCCTCCCCGGCGAGCTGCTTTGCGCGCTCCAGGTCGTGATCGTTCAGCGCCTCGTGTGCCCCGAACACCGCGAGCCATCCGTGCTCGGGCGACGGTTCCAGCACCTCGAGGAGCCGAGCGGCGCGCTGGAACCAGCCGTCGGCTACCGCCGCCGCGCCTCGGAACTCGATGTGGTCGTCACCGAGCCAAAGCGCCATGCGGGCGGCGCCGCGCTGGTCGGCGGCTTGGCGGTAAAGGAGATATCCCCGCTCACGGGCATCCAGGCACGCGGATACGTCCTCGAGCCACCACGCCGCCCAGCTCAGTCCCTCTAGCGCCTCCGGAGTCTCCTCCACTTCGAGCGCCGCGGAGAAGGTCGAACGGGCGTCCATCCACGCACCCCGAGCGAGGGCGGCTCGCCCCGCCTTGAGAGCTTCCGTCGGCGGTGGGGACGCGGCCACGGCCGGACAGTATGCGACGCGCTTCGAATCGGACGGCGACCGACGCGGACCCGGCTCACGTCGCCAACGAGACCGCACGCCGGACGCGCAGGCATGGGGTCAATCCGTAAGTCCCCCCTCCGACACGGACTGCTCAACCGAGTTCGACGGTCCACGTGACCTCTCGCTCCGGGGCGTAGCAGCAGAACATGCCGGTGCGGACTGAGGCGTGGAGATGCCTGCCGAGGGCAGGGTGGAATCGGTCGATGCGACCCATCGCATCGCGGATGCGTCTTGTCACCGCCTTGCGCGCGCGCTCGATGTCGTCGGGCGTGCGGCGCGGCCTACCACTGAGGCCGTATGCGGAGGCCAGCTGTTCGATGAGGGCCTCAAGCTCCTGGCGAGCCGTCGCGGCGGCTTCGCCGTCGCCAGCCCCGTCGGCGTCATCGA
>JBOGFL010000257.1:0-3046 GCA_050743285.1 Acidimicrobiia bacterium | reverse complement strand
GCGGGGGTCTTCGAGCTGGAAGTAGCGGCGGACGTGCTCGGCGGCGTCGGCGTGGAAGGCGTCCCACTCCTCGGTCGACAGCTCGAGCTCGGTGAACTCGGGGTCGTCGGCGAAGAAGAGCCGGGACTGATCGAGGTCGGCCAGGGCCGCTTCGACCGTGCGGTCGGCGGGAGGCCGGAGCATCAGCAGTTCGAGCGCCTTGTGGACGAGGGTGCCCTTGGTGGTCCACGGAGAGGGGGGCTCGGGGAGCCGGTCGACGTAGGAGAAGCGGAACGCGAGGGGACAGTCCTTGAAGCTGCTCACCGCACTCGGCGACAGCGAACGGGGATAGGAAAGGCCCACGCTCGGAACATACAACCGGGGTGTGACAGTGACGCGGATTCTCCCTTAGCGTCGGCCCATGAGAATCGACGGGACACTGATGGCGCCGGACCTCCGGGAGGCGGGGCCGGCCGCCCGCGAGCTCGAGGAGATGGGCTACGACGGGATCCTCTCGGCGGAGACCAACCACGACCCGTTCTTTCCACTCGTCCTCGCCGCCGAGCACACCGAACGCATCGAGATCGGCACCGGGATCGCGGTGGCCTTCGCCCGGAACCCGATGGTGCTGGCCAACATCGGTTACGACCTCCAGGCGTACTCGCAGGGCCGGTTCATCCTCGGCCTCGGGAGCCAGATCAAGGCGCACATCGAGAAACGGTTCTCGATGCCGTGGTCGCACCCGGCGGATCGGATGCGGGAGCTCATCCTCGCCCTGCGGGCGATCTGGTCGGCCTGGGATACCGGCGGGCGGCTCGAGTTCCGCGGCGACTACTACCGCCACACGTTGATGACGCCGTTCTTCAGCCCGGGGCCGAATCCCCACGGCCCGCCGAAGGTCTTCCTCGCGGCGGTGGGAGAGAGGATGACCGAGGTTGCCGGGGAGGTCGCCGACGGCATCCTGCTCCACGGGTTCACCACCGAGCGCTACGTCCGCGAGGTGACCATGCCCGCGCTCGAGCGCGGACTCGCCAAGTCGAGCCGGGCGCGCGCCGATTTCGAGGTGTCGTGCCCGGTATTCGTGGTCACCGGGACCAACGACGCCCAGATCGAGAACGCGCGGCAGCAGACGAACCAGCAGATCGCGTTCTACGGATCGACGCCCGCGTACCGGCCCGTCCTCGACCTGCACGGTTGGGGCGATCTGCAGACGGACCTCAATCGACTCTCGAAGCAGGGCCAGTGGGTCGAGATGGGCGAGCTCATCGATGACTCGGTCCTCACCACGTTCGCGGTCGTTGCCGAGCCCGAAGAGGTTCCCGGCGCGATCAAGTCGCGCTACGGCGACCTCTTGGACCGCCTGAGCTTCTACGCGCCGTACAAGACGGACCGTGACCGGTGGCGCCCGATCTTCGCCGAGTTGAAGACGTGAGCGCGTCGTGAGCACCGACATCGACGCCTGGGAGCGCCGCGGCGTTCGTCGCCAGGTACGCGGCGATTCGATCTTCGTCATCGACGAGCCGGCTCAGGACCCGGGCGGGGTGCCGGTGCTCGTGCTGCACGGGTTCCCCACCTGCTCCTATGACTGGGAGCCGGTACTGGCTGCGCTCTCGGCTGCACACCGGGTCGTCGTTCCGGACCTGCTCGGCTACGGGTTCTCGGCCAAGCCCGACCGCGGATATTCGCTGTTCGACCAGGCCGACCTGGTCGAGGAACTGGCGGCCGCGCTCCGTCTCGACGAAGTCGCGCTGGTCACACACGACATGGGCGACTCGGTCGGTGGGGAGATCGTCGCACGCGATCTCGACGGCCGGCTCTCGTTCCGCATTGCGCGCCGGGTGGTGACCAACGGGTCGATCTACCTCGACCTCGCCCAGCTCACCGACGGACAGAAGCTGCTGCTGTCGCTCCCCGACGAAAAGCTCCCCGCCGACGCGGCACCGAACGCCGAGGCGCTGGCCGCGGCGTTGCGGGCAACCCTGGCGCAGAACAGCCTCGTCGCCGACGACGTGTTGGCGGCGCACGCTGCGCTCCTAACCCGCGACGGTGGCAACTGTCTCCTGCCCCGCCTCATCCGCTACATCGAGGAACGCCGCGTCCACGAAGGGCGTTGGACCGGGGCCATCGAACGGCATCCCGCACCGCTCACGGTTGTGTGGGGGGACGCGGACCCGATCGCGGTGTGGCCGATGGCGGAGCGACTACAGGGCGCCCGAGCCGACGCCACCGTCGTCCGCCTGCGCGGTGTCGGGCACTACCCGATGCTCGAGACTCCTGAGCGCTTCGCGGACGCGGTTGTCGGCGCGCTCTCCTAGCGAGACTTCAGGGCGCCTCGAGCTGGCGGTCGATCCAGCGTTCGAGCGCGGGACCGCTCTCGAACGAGGAGATCAGCGCGTAGCGGGGTTCCGAACCCGTGTGCACGACGACGTGCCAGAGACGTTGGGTGTCGACGACGAACTGTGACCCCCGATGGAGCGGCACGCGCTGCTCGGTTGCGGGGTCGGGGAGCCCGTCCGGACCCTGCTCCATGAGGCACATGTAGCTCTCGGGGTTGTCGGTGAGCTCGAGCCAGCCGCGCACCACCCAACCCTCGTCTTCGGGGTTGAAGCGGTTGTTGTCATCGCGGTGGATCTGGCCCAGCGCGGTCTCGCGATCCTGGGGCTCGAGCTTGATCACGCGTACCCGGCCGAAGTCGGCCCCGACCGATTCGACGTACCTGACGATCGAAGGGCAGAGCCGACCGTTGGAAGTGATGCGACCGCCCTTGTCGGGGCGCTCGTCGCCCGGCTTCCAGAATCCGCGGCACTCGAGCTCGCCGTCGGCGGTGGCAACCGGCGCGAAATTCGTGTCGCCGCCACTCTTCCAGTCCATGTACTGGAGGACCATGTACTCGGACTCGGGAATCGGGTCGGCGAGGTCACGGAGGCGCACGACCCCGCGTTCTGCGAGCACCTCGACGCGCGGATGCGGCGTGGAGCGCGGGATGTCCGTCGACCAGTGCGGAGCTTCGACGAGCGGCACAGCACCCAGTCTACGGAGCCGGTCAGGCGACCAGACGAACTAGAGG
>JBOGFL010000256.1:0-5393 GCA_050743285.1 Acidimicrobiia bacterium | reverse complement strand
GACAACGAGCGCGCCGGTCGCGGGATCGAGACCGACCTGCCCCGCGAGCACGAGCCAGTCACCGGCTCGCACCGCGGGCGAATAGGGTCCGGCCACCGCCGGCGCATTCGGTGTGGGTACGACGTTCACCGGCATCGCGAGACCCCTTGCGTTCGATTGTCGGCTCGCGGCGACCCTACCGCCGTTGCGCCAATGTCAAACAGACGAGTTTTTTCGGCGGTCACAAGTAGCCTCGGAACGTGACGCGCGTGAGCTTTCTCGGGCCGCACGGGACGTTTGCGGAGGAGGCCGTCCTCACGCAACCCGATCTGGCCGCACTCGAGGCCGTGCCCGAGACGTCGGTGCCCGAAGTCATCGCCGCGGTTGAACGGGGCGACTCCGAGCTCGGCGTCGTCCCGATAGAGAACAGCATCGAGGGCACGGTGACCGTCACGCTCGACACGCTCGCGTTCGACAGCGAGCTGCTCGTACAACGCGAGATTGACCTGCCGATCTCGCTCAACTTGTGCGCGCGGGCAGGAACCAAGCTGGCGGACGTGCACACTGTGCGCTCGCACCCGCACGCCAACGCCCAGTGCCGCGAGTGGCTCTACAAGAACCTGCCGGACGCCGAGGTGGTGGCGGTGAACTCGACTGCCGAGGCGGCCCGCCAGGTGGCGGAGGACGGCAAGGGCCTGGCCGCGGTCGGCACCGGGTTCGCGGCCGAGATTTACGGGCTGGCGGTGTTGGCGGCCGACATCGAGGACCATCCCGAGAACCAGACCCGCTTCGTTCTCGTCGGGCGGGGCGTGCCTGGGCCGACGGGGCACGACAAGACCTCGATCGTCTGCTTTCAGCGCGAGGACCGGCCTGGGTCGCTGCTGGCGATCCTCCAGGAGTTCGCCGCCCGCGCCATCAACCTCACGAAGCTCGAGTCGCGCCCGACCAAGAAGAGCCTGGGCGACTACTGCTTCTTCATCGACTTCGAGGGACATGTGGCCGACGAGCTGATCGCCGACGGCCTGCGGAACCTCGTGGCCAAGCAGGCGCAGGTGAAGTTCCTCGGCTCGTACCCGGTGGCCGGAGCCGAGGAGGCGCACGATCGTCGCCGCGAGGTCGGCGAGGCGTGGCGGTCCGCGGTCGACTGGGTCGAGTCGCTGCGGGCGCAGGTCCGCCCCTCCGACGAGTTCGCGTGATCGACATCGCGCGCCTGCGCGACGAACCTGGATACCGGGCTGGGGCGGAGCGCAAGGGCGTAAATCCGGCGCTGATCGACGACGTCTTGGCCGCCGACGACGCCCGTCGCGCGGTGCGGGCTGAGGTAGAGGAACTGCGGGCCCGCCAGAACGCGGCCTCGAAGGAGATCGGCCGTGTTCCGGCCGAGGAGCGCGACCAGCGCATCGCCGCCGCCACCACGCTCAAGGACGAGCTCGTCGCGCGCGAACCGGCCCTGGTCGCGGCGGAAGCCAAGCTGCGCGAGCTCACCCTGCAGATCCCGAATCCGGCCGCCGCGTCGGTGCCGGACGGCGGGGAGGACGATGCCGAGCTCATCCGGACGGTCGGAGAGCAGGCCCCCGCGCCGGCGAGCGATCACGCCGAGTACGGCGAACGGATGGGTTTCGTGGACGTCGAGCGCGCGGTAGCCATGAGCGGCTCGCGTTTCGCGTACCTCATGCGGGAAGCGGCGCTGATCGAGTTGGCGCTTCTGCAGTGGGTGATGGACCGCGTCGTGGCCGCCGGTTTCGTGCCCGTCGTGCCCCCCGTGCTCGTGCGGGAGGAGACGATGGAGGAGGCCGCGTTCTTCCCAACCGACCGGCACCAGGTCTACGAGGTCGACGGCGGGGAACTGTTTCTCGTCGGCACCAGCGAGGTGCCGCTCTCCGCGCTCCACCGGGGCGAGATCGTCGAGTCCGACGACCTGCCCCTCCGCTATGCGGGCGTGTCGACGTGCTTCCGGCGGGAGGCGGGAACCTACGGCAAAGACACGCGCGGCATCTTCCGCGTCCACCAGTTCGACAAGATCGAGATGTTCTCGTATGCGCACCCCGACAACTCGTGGGATGAGCTCGAGGCGTTGCTCGCGGTCGAGGAGGAGATCGTCGCCGGGCTCGGGCTGCCGTACCGGGTGGTCAACATCGCCGCCGGCGACCTCGGCGCGCCGGCGGCCAAGAAGTACGACATCGAAGCCTGGCTCCCGTCCGAGGGCCGCTACCGCGAGCTCACGTCGTGCTCGAGCTACACCGACTACTCGGCGCGCCGGCTCGGCACCCGGTTCCGGGCCGGCGCCGGAAACCAACTCGTGCACACCCTCAACGGCACGGGCTGCGCGATCGGCCGTACGCTCCTGTTTCTCTTCGAGCTCTACCAGGAACCCGACGGTGGCCTCGCGGTTCCTGACGTCCTCGTCACCTACACGGGATTCTCTCGGGTCGAACCGCACTGAGTTTCGCGTGTGACATCGGTCTCATCTTCCGGATCGCGGACAGGTTCCGACCGGGTTCTGGGGTAGGAACGGAGGTGTGCTCTCTAGATGTTTGCCGCAAGGTTGTCGATGGGATGCCGGCCGGGCGGAACACCGACGACGCTCACCGCGTGGCGCAGTGACGCGTCGGTCGAATGGCGGAGGAAGCCGATGATCGCCTGGAGCTGCTCGACGCTCAGCCCTTCGAGGTACTGGTTGCCTTCGGTCATGAGCGGTCCGAAGATCTGCTCGCAGAGAAGGTCGGTTCTCTCGGTCGGTTCGACGAGCACCCGGCGGCGGTCGGCGTCGTCGCGGACGCGCCGGGCCCAGCCCGCCTTCTCGAGCCGGTCGATCACCGCCGTGACCGCACCGGTCGTGAGGCCGGTGGCCTGCGCGAGCTCACCGGCGGACAGCCGACGCCGCTCCTGGAGCAGGTCGATGCACCGGCCGTCGGTTCGGTTCAGGTCCATGCGCACCATGACCGCCTCGTCGAAAGCGTCATTGGCCCGCTGGTACTCGCGAATCGCCGTGCCCACGCCGGCAATGAGGTCCGCCCGCGTTCCCCTTGACATGCAAGCCCCTTGATATTTAAGATAGCGATCTACTAAGAGACTCTATCACCAAGAGACCGGGAGAACAACGATGTTGCAGCGTCTCGCCCGCACCACCTACCGCCGCCGCTGGCTCGTGCTCGGCAGTTGGGTCGTGCTGCTCATCGGCCTGTTCGTCCTGGTGGCGCGGGCCGGCGGCGACTTCCGGACCAGCTTCGACCTCCCGGGCTCCGAGAGCCAAGAGGCGTTCGACCTGCTGGAGGAGAAAGGATTCTCCGACCGGGCCGGCGAACGGGGCTCGATCGTCTTCGAGGCCGAGCAGGGCGTCGACGACCCCGCCGTCCAGGCGGCGATGGAGGGCCTGTTCGCCGAGGTCGAGACCGACGTCGACGGGGTGACCGTCGTGAGTCCGTACACCGCGGAAGGCGCCCGGCAGATCGCCGATGACGGCACCATCGCCTTCGCCGAGCTCAACTTCACCGAACGCACCTACGAGGAGTACGCGCCCATGGCCGACGACATCGTCGCGTTGAGCGACGACGTCGACGTCGAGGGTCTGCGAGTCGAACTGGGCGGCGATATCTTCGCCGAGGAGTTCGAGCCGGGCAGCGAGCAGATCGGGTTGCTCGGAGCCGTCATCATCCTGCTCATCGCCTTCGGCTCAGTTCTGGCGATGGGTCTGCCGATCATGACTGCACTGTTCGGAATCGGCACCGGTATCGCACTGGTGGGGCTCGCGTCCCGGGTTCTCGACATGCCTGACTTCACATCGCAGGCCGTGCTCATGATCGGCATCGGCGTCGGCATCGACTACGCGCTCTTCATCGTGACGCGCTATCGCCAAGGCCTGAAGGAGGGCATGGACCCGGAGGCCGCGGTGGTGCGTGCGATGGACACCTCGGGCCGGGCGGTCCTGTTCGCGGGAACGACCGTGATCATCTCGATGCTGGGCATGTTCCTCATCGGGCTCGAAATGATCCAGGCCGTGGCCATCGCCATCGTGCTCGGTGTGTTGATGACGATGCTGGCGTCGGTCACGCTGCTGCCGGCGGTGCTCGGGTTCGTCGGTCCAAACATCGACAAGCTCGGCCTCCCCCACCGGCACAAGGCCGAGGAGACCGAGCGCAGTTCCTTCTGGCACCGGTGGAGCCGCGTGGTACAGCGCCGCCCCTGGCCCGCGTGCGTCGTCGGGCTCGTGGTGTTGGTCGGGCTGGCGATACCGGTGCTCGACCTCCGACTCGGCTTCTCCGACGCCGGCAACCGGCCCGAGTCCGACACCTCGCGCCAGGCCTACGACCTGCTCGCCGAGGGCTTCGGCCCCGGATTCAACGGGCCGCTCCTCGTCGTCGCCGAGACCCCCGCGGGCGACGATGACATGGAAGTCGTCAACGACCTGTCGGCGGATCTCAACGAGACCCGGGGCGTCGCCTTCGTGACCCCGCCGGAGCTCAACGAGGCCGGCGACGCAGCGGTGTTCCAGGTGTTCCCCACCACGGCGCCGCAAGACCAGCAGACCGAAGAGCTCGTGCACCGGCTGCGCAACAACATCATTCCCGACGCGGTCGACGGGTCCACTGCGGATGTGCGGGTGACCGGCGTCACCGCCGCGGTCGTCGACTTCGCCGACTACATCGGGAAGCGGATGCCGCTCTTCATCGGCGCGGTGCTGCTCCTGTCGTTCGTGCTGCTGATGGTCGTGTTCCGCAGCATCCTGGTGCCGGTAAAGGCCGTGGTCATGAACCTGCTGTCGATCGGCGCGGCCTACGGCGCCACCGTTGCCGTGTTCCAGTGGGGCTGGGGGTCCAGCCTCTTCGGGATCGGGCGGGAAGGCCCGATCGAGGCGTGGGCGCCGTTCTTCCTGTTCGCGATCGTGTTCGGCCTGTCGATGGACTACGAGGTCTTCCTGCTGTCCCGCATCCGGGAGGACTACGAGCGGACCGGCGACAACGGGCTCGCGGTCGCTGACGGGCTTTCGGCCACCGCCCGTGTGATCACGGCCGCCGCCGCGATCATGGTCGTCGTCTTCGGGAGCTTCGTGTTCGGCTCCGACCGGGCGCTGAAGCTGTTCGGCTTCGGCCTCGCGGTCGCCGTGTTCATCGACGCCACCATCGTTCGGATGGTCCTGGTGCCGGCGACGATGGAGCTACTCGGCGACCGCAACTGGTGGCTGCCCCGCTGGCTCGACCGCATCCTTCCCCGGGTGCAGATCGAATCGGACGAGGCCGTCGCCGGCGAGCGCGAGGTCGGCGCACCGGACGAGGAGCGCGTCCCGGTCGGAACCGCCTCCTAGCGGGAACCCTGGGCTCGCCTCCTCCGGTCGACTGGTCGATGGAGGCCGCGGTAGGGCCTCCATCGCACGAACAGAGAGCTACGGGACGATTGCCTTCAGCTCGGTGTAGTGG
>JBOGFL010000255.1:0-5944 GCA_050743285.1 Acidimicrobiia bacterium | reverse complement strand
TCCCCGGGCGGTCGGCAACCGCAGAGCCGGGTCCGTCGAGAGCCAGCGTTGCGAGGCGATCCCGGCCCGCGAGCCCGTACCCGAAGATGGCGACGTTGCCGTGGCGACCGACGCGTTCCTCGAGCCGGCGAAGTGACGTGGGGTCGGGCTCGAAGGCGTAGATCTTCGAGCCGTAGCGTCGTGAGATCTTCTCCGACCATTCGCCGTCGTACGCGCCAACGTCGAGAACGACGCTGCGCCGATCGATATCGACATCGACGAGCAGGTCGGGTTTGGCGACCGCCGCGGCGATGAAGTCGTACATCGGCCCGCGGTAGTACTGAACTTCGAGCATCGATCGCCCGACCCGGTCGAGGCCCTTCTCCGATCGCCGCCGAATGGCCGTGCGCGGCCACAGCAGCGCCTTCTTGCACGTGTACAGCGAAATCACATGGCTCGAGTCTCGAGGCGCATTTGACGTGCCAACGGTATGCTCTACGCGGTGGGCCCTCGGGCCGGGACGCGCCGACGGGCGCGGTGGGAGCGAGACGAACGAGCGCTCTGGCGAGCCGCGCCGGGGCTGATCGTCGTGTTGGGACCGCGCGGGCAGGCACCCATCGCGCTGCACGGATCGGCGGTTGCATTGTGGGCCGCACTCGACCGGCCACGCACCGTGACCGAACTCGTCGGTCATCTTGCGCTCGCGTTCGATAGCGATCCCGAGATCATCCGGGCCGACGTCCAGCCGGTCCTCGATCAGCTCGCTGAAGCCGGCGCCGTGCGACGGGCACCGTGACCGCAGCGGGCGACGTTCTGACGGCAATCGCCGCATACGGGCTGCGCGACACGACGAGGCAACTCCCCGACCGTGTCCTGGACGCGGACTCGTGGCGGCGCGTCCTCAACGGCGCCGCCGGCCAGGGCCTCACCGGCAACCTCGTGCACGCGAGCCAAGAAGGCGCCTTTCCCGCGTCGACCGAGCAGCAGATCGAAGCGCTCGAGCGCCACGAGTCCGCGCTCGGGCTCGACCTTCGTTTGGAGCGGGTGCTCCTGAACCGCACTGCCGACCTCCACGAAGCCGGGATCGCGACCCGAGTCCTCAAGGGACCGGCTCTCGCTCACACGATCTATCCCGACCCGGGTCTTCGTTCCTTTCGGGACGTGGACCTGCTCGTGCCCGGGCGCGACTACGACGCCGCCATCGCGGTCCTCTGCGCCGATGGTGGCCGGCTCCGCTACTCCGAGCCCCGCCCCGGGTTCAACCGCCGCTTCGGCAAGGGCGTCTGCATCACGACGCCCGACGGATTCGAGATCGACCTTCACCGCACTCTGGCCGCAGGCCCGTTCGGGCTCGCGCTCGACCCCGACAGTCTGTTCTCGACGGCAAGCACGTTCTCGCTCGGCGGTCGACTCCTCGAGGGGCTCGATCCCGAGGCTCGCTTCATCCATGCGTGCGTCCATGCGCGTCTCGGTGACACCGTCCCCCGGCTGGTGCCGTTGCGCGACGTCGCTCAGATCCTTCTGCACACCTCGCTCGACCGCGATCGGGTGCAACGCCTGTGCGTCCGCTGGCGCTGTGGAATCGTCGTCCAACACGCGATCTGGCTCACGTGGAGCGCGTTCGGGATCACGAGCGCGACCGACGTCGTGAACTGGGCCCGCCATCACGAGCCCTCGGCATTCGAGCGCTGGGCACTGGCCACGTATCTCGGGCCCGACCCCAGCTACGCCCGCCAAGCCGTCGCCGGGCTGTGGGCCGTCACCGGCGTGCGGGCGAAAGCCGTCTACGCCCGGACCATGTTGTTGCCCAACCCGGAGTACGTGCACACTCGAGACGGAAGCTACGTGCGGCGCCTGCGACGCGGCATGGGCATGTTCGTGAGCCTCTGGCGCAACCGGCCCGGCGCACACCCGCGGCGGCATTGATGCTGCCCGCGAACCGCCTCGAGGAGGCATGCCGGGGGGGCGCCTGGCACGAATCTCCCCGCCTGCAGTGCCTCGACTTCGACTGCTCCGTGCGCGCCAACGACCCGACGCTCGTGGACTACATCACATGGTTGTACGAAGCGTGCTCGAGAACCGGGCCGCCGAGTCATCGTTTCATCGTGCGCCGGCGGACCGCTTCCCGGGAGGCGGTGACCACCGTCTACCGGGACGGCATTCCCCTGGTACGCGACGTGCCGCCGGGATTGGCAGTCGCGCGTCTCGTGTGGGAGATCAACCAAGCGACGGTGGCCGCGTCGGGTCACCGGCTCCTGCTGCACGCCGCGGCGGCCGAGCGGGACGGAGCCGTGGCCCTCCTGCCCGGTCCACCCGGCGCCGGAAAGTCGACGTTCGTGGCCGGGTTGGTTCAGGCCGGGCTGCGGTACGTCACCGACGAAACCGTCGCCGTCGACCCGTCCACCCGGACGATCGAGTCCTACCCGAAGCCGATTGCGCTCGACCGGGGCGCTCCCGTCCTCGCAACCCTGCACATCCCGGTTCCCGAGGCACTCGAGAGCGGGAGCCCGCAACTTCTCGCGCCTCCGCAGGCGTTCCGGGCCGACGCGGTTGCACCGCCAGGCGGTGTCGCACGCGTGATCCTGTTCGCCAAGTACCGGCCGGGCCGTGCCACTGCGCCCGTGCCGTTGTCCCGTGCCGAGGCCGCGGTGGCGTTGGCCGAGCACTCGTTCAACTTCCGGGCGCTCGGGCCCGGTGCCCTCGAGCTGGTCGCCGACGTCGTGCGGGCAGGCCGGTGTTACCGGCTGGGCGTCAGCGACCTCGGTGCGGCCTGCCGCCACGTCGCTGAGCTTCTCGACGAGCCAGGAGACGGCCGAGGCGGATTCACTGTCGTGCGCAATCCAGACCTGGAGACAACGTTGAGAATGAGCGACGCCGAATTTCCGGCGGGCGAAGGCGTCCCACAGCGGGAACCGGACGTCGAGTGGGTGGAACTCGATGGCGAGGTCGTCGCCTATGACCCGGTGACGCAAACGCTGCACCGCCTCAACGGAAGCGCCGCGCAGGTGTGGGCGGCCTGCGACGGCTCGACGTCGGTAGCCGACATCGTCAGAGCAATGCAGAGCACGTTCGACGGGGGCAGCGACGTGATCGACCGTGATGTACGCCGGCTCCTTCAACATCTTCGTCAGCTCGGGCTGCTCCGGGTACCGCCCGTCGACCACTACGCCGCCGGCACCTGATCGCCGACGACGGCGTCCATTCGCCCGGCGCCTACGATGCACTCGTGCGCGATGCCTTGAAGCGGCTCATCGACTTCGTCGGCGCATCGCTGGTGCTTGTGATCATCAGCCCGCTGCTGCTCGCGGTCGCAATTGCCGTGCGGGTCAGCATGGGCAATCCGTTGCTTTATCGCGACGAACGCGCGGGGCGGGGCGGCGTCTCGTTCGCGCTCTTGAAGTTCCGCACGATGCGGGCATTGCGGCCCGGAGAAACGATCCCCGACTCCGATGCCGACCGGATCACGCCGGCCGGGCGTTTCCTGCGGCGGGTCAGTCTCGACGAGCTGCCGTCGCTGCTCAACGTCCTCACGGGCGACATGAGCCTGGTTGGGCCCCGACCGCTGCCGATCCGCTACCTGCCCCGGTACACGACCCACCAACGGCGCCGGCTCGACGTCCGCCCCGGCATCACCGGCTGGGCCCAGGTGCACGGCCGCAACGCCACCACCTGGACCGAACGGCTCGAGCTCGATACCTGGTACGTCGAGCACCGAACGCTGCGCGTCGACCTCGAGGTCCTCGTTCGCACGGTCGGAATCGTCCTGACCGGCCGCGGTGTTGCCAACGACGAGCACGCCACGATGCCCGAGCTCGAAGCGGTGCGCCCTTCTCACAAACCATCTGAATGACCGAGCCCTTCAATGTGCTCGTCTCGTCGGCAGGACGGCGGGTGGCGCTGCTCGACATCGTCCGGCGGAGCCTCCGGACGCTCGGCCTCGACGGGGCGGTCCTCGCGGCCGACGCGTCGCCCCTGTCATCGGCATTTCACGCGGCCGACCTCGGCGTTCGGGTCCCCCGGTGTGAAGCAAACGACTTCGTTTCCGAGCTGCTCCAGACCTGCTGCTCGCACAACGTGCGCCTCGTCATTCCGACTATCGACCCCGAGCTTCCCGTCCTCGCGGACGCACGGACGAGCTTCGAAGCCGAAGGGTGCACCATCGCGATCTCGGGACCCGAGACCGTGGCGATCGGCGGCGACAAGCTGGCCACTCATCATTGGCTCGAGGCCCGGCGCTTCCCGACCGTGCGCCAGGCCAAGCCCGCCGAGGTGTTGGAGGACCGCGGCGGCTGGGAACTCCCGGTGTTCGTGAAGCCGAGGGCAGGAAGTGCGTCGCTGGGCGCGCGCGTCGTCCGAGACTGGGAAGAACTCGCGATCGCTTCTCGCGATCCAGAGCTGATCGTGCAGGAGCTGGCGCCCGGCGACGAGTACACGGTCGACGTCCTCGTCGACCGGTCCGGGAATGGTGTGTGCACGGTGCCCCGTAGGCGACTCGAAGTGCGAGCCGGCGAGGTGAGCAAGGGCGTTACCGTGCGCGATGCCGTCCTCGAAGAGCTGGCTCGCGCCGTCGGCGAGGCCCTACCCGACGCCTACGGGGCGGTCACCGTGCAGATCTTTCTCGACCGCGTCGAGCGGCAGCCACGCGTGATCGAGATCAACCCCCGGTTCGGTGGCGGGTTCCCGCTCGCCGATCGGGCCGGAGCTCGGTTCACGCAGTGGATCATCGAAGAGGTCGCCGGTCTCCCGACCGGCGCCTCGCAGGCGGCGTGGGACGCCGGAGTGGTGATGCTCCGGTACGACGACGCGGTCTTCGTGAATGATGTTCAGGCGGGTCTTGCTCGATGAGACATACGGCGGTTCGCTGTGTGGTGTTCGACATCGACGACACGCTGTTCCTCGAGCGCGACTACGTCCACAGCGGCTTTCATGCAGTCGGGAGCTGGGCCCGCGAGCACGTCGGCGTCGACGACTTTGGGGAGCGATGCTGGGATCGGTTCGAGCAAGGTGCGCGCGGCCACATCTTCGATCAGGTGCTCGACGAGCTCGGTCTCCAGTCCGACCCGACCCTGGTGGCCCGTCTCGTGGAGACGTACCGGTGTCACGAGCCGACGCTGAGCCTGGCGCCCGACGCCGTCGTGGCACTGTCGGAGCTCAGCAACCAAGTCGCTCTGGCAGCGGTCACCGACGGTCCACTCGAGAGTCAGCGGGCCAAAGCCCGCGCCCTGGGTCTACCGGGCCGGCTCGACCCAATCGTCTACACCGCCGAGGTCGGCTTTCCGAAGCCCGATCCGCGCGCGTTCACGCTGGTCGAACGGGCTCACTCGGTGCGGGGTCGTGAGTGCATGTACGTCGCGGACAATCCCATGAAAGACTTTGCCGGGCCACTCCGGCTCGGGTGGCAGACAGCTCGTGTGCGGCGTGGGGGGAGTCTCCACGCGGCACTCGAGAGCGACGCCGACATCGACCTCGAGATCGAGAGCCTGTCAATACTCGCGGAGCTGGTCACAGGCGCTCGGCACGTCTCGTGAAGGTCGCCCATCTCACCACTGTTGACAGCAGCCTGCGCTACCTCCTTCTCGCGCAGCTGCAAGGCGCGCTGTCGTCCGGGTACGAAGTGGTCGCGATCAGCGCGCCGGGCCCGGACGTCTCCACGCTCGAGCGCCACGGGATCACTCACCGACCCTTGTCGAGCTCGACGCGAAGCATGCGGCCGCTCGCCGACCTCCGGGCCGCGATCGAGCTGTGGAGAATCCTGCGTCGCGAACGGCCGGATGTGCTGCACACACACAATCCGAAGCCCGGCCTCTACGGCCGTGTGGTCGGCCGTCTTGCCGGCGTGCCTGTCGTGGTGAACACGGTGCACGGCTTCTACGCGACGCCCGATGACGCCCTGGCCAAGCGCCTGATGATCTACGCACTCGAGGCCACCGCGGCTCGCTTCTCCGACGCCGAGTTGGTGCAGAAC
>JBOGFL010000254.1:0-2088 GCA_050743285.1 Acidimicrobiia bacterium | reverse complement strand
ACCCCGCCTCGCACAGCACGCCCTTGCCCCGTTCGCAGTAGTGGCACTCGCCGCACTGGGGAATCCACGAGATGACCACGTGATCGCCGGGCTCGAGGTTGTCGACGCCCTCGCCGACCTCCTCCACGACGCCGGCGCCTTCGTGACCGAGGACGGCCGGCAGCATCTGGAGGAGCGTGCCGTTCCGCACCGACAGGTCGGAGTGACAGACGCCGGAGGCGCCCAGCCGAATCTTGACCTCGCCCGCCTTCGGCATATCGAGTTCGACGTCGCCCACCTCGAGCGGGTTGTCGATCGCGCTGCAAACGGCGGCCTTCGGCATCGGACTCTCCCTGTCGTGACGGCGCTCCCGAGAGTACGTCTCCCGGCGTTGCGGCGCCTACCCGGGCCCGGCCTCTCCTCTTCCTCTGTCTTCGCGTTCGGCGGCTCGGATGCCGTAACTCATGACGATCGGGACCGGGAGCACCACGATGGCCACCACCAGCGCCACGATCGTCGCGGTGACCAGGCCGGACGGGAACTCGAGAATTGCGGCGGCAAGGAAGCACCCGATCGCCACGAGAAGCGCCGCGTACCCGACGCGCTGCGCGAGGCGGACGTAGCGGGCGATGCGGCCCCGGCGGGCGCGAATGGGATCGTGCGAGGTCACCAGTCGCGCCAGCCGTGGGCGGCGAACGCGCCCCGCAGCCGGCCGGGGAGGTCGCCAAGCGAGAAGTGGCGGCGGGCGGCGTCGAGGTTGGCGTCGAGCAGCGTTGCATCAGGAGAATCGAGGAAGCGGGCCAGGGCTCCGGCGTCGTCGAGCGCGAATGTGCGCAGTCCGAGGCCGGTGATCTCGGGCAGCACCGGATAGTCGGCGACGGCCAGCGGCCGCCGGGCCCAGGCGGCCTCGACCACCGGGTTCCCGAAGCCCTCCCAGTCGGACGGGAGGACGACGGCGTCGGCGGCGGCGTAGAGGTCGGCGGGACTGGCGGCGCGTCCGCGCGCCACCGGCACCGGCGGATCCGCGAGCGCCCGTTCGAGCTCCGGGCCGTAGCCGTCCTCCGCGGGTCCGGTGAGCCAGTAGTGAACCTTCCGGTCGGTGTGCCGGCCGACGTCGGCCGCGAACCGTAGGCCACCGGGGACGTTCTTGCGCGGGATCGCACGGGTCGGTTGCACGAGCACGAGGTCGTCACGTTCGAAACCGAAGTTGCGGCGCGTCGTGTCCCGGTCACCGAGCGGTCGGTCGAAATCGAACGTGTTGCGAATCGTGTGCGCGGTGAAGTGACGCGCCGCCATCTCGTCCCGGGAGCGGTCGTTGATGGTCACGTGCAACGCGTCGGGCCGGCGGGGCGGGAAGTCATCGATGGCGGCGAGGTGCGCGCGCTGCCAGGGCAGGTCGTGGTGGTGGAACACGACCCGGCCGGGGTGCGCGCCGACGACCTCGGCGGCGACCCGGGCGGCATCCAGGTTCAGAGGGAGCGAGCAGAGGTTCTCGACCACCACCAGATCAGCGTCACCGAGCGCGGCGCGTACCTTCTCGAAGTCGGCGCGCGTTCCCGCCGGGGGTTCGATCACGAGTTCCGGCACGACGACGTCGTCGGGGCGGGCGTCGCCGTCGATGGCACCGGCGACCCGGCGGACGGAGAACCCGAGCTGCTGGAGCGCCCACTCCCACTTGGCGGCTTCGACCGAGACGCCATCCGTGTCGCCCAGCCGATAGGCGAGGACCACCGCGGTGGCGTTCATGTCAGCTACTGGTCAGGGGCTCGCGAGCGAGCGCGCTGGTCACCGGGCGGCGTCGCCGCGCCGGTCGCCGGCTTGCGTGGTACGCGGCATCGACGAGGCCCACTGCAATGACGAGATCGCCGAACGTGACCATCTGGTCGAACGGCTCCGGGAGCGGCACGATCTCGCCCAAGAACGGCAAGAGGTCGTCGTCCTGCTCGGCGCGGTGGAAGGCGGTCGTCTCGACGGTCCCGCCGTCGGTGTCGACCGGCATTCCCTGGTTGAGCCCAATCACCAGAGCGTTCATCGCAACGCCGATCGCGACGATGGTCATGCCCCGTACGCGGAGATTCAAGATGCAGAAGGCGAGGATCAGTGCGTACG
>JBOGFL010000253.1:0-11391 GCA_050743285.1 Acidimicrobiia bacterium | reverse complement strand
CCGTGCTACTCGCCCGCGATCAGACCGGTGTCTGTCAGCGAGTCTCAGCGGGGCCGTCCGGCCAGCACCTCACGTGACGGGGTGCGATGAGCCCACCAGCCGAAGACGATGCCGGTCATGGTGAGCGCCAGAGACTGCGCCGCCTCGGCGTAGGTGACGACGTCGCTTGTGCTGTATGCGGAAGTGTCCGTGACGAACTCCCGTGCGTCGTGGCCGGCGAACAGGACGATGAACGCCGAGACGAAGAGAGCGAGAACTGCTGCGCTGGTGACGGCGGCACGTCCGCCGGATCCTTTCGGGGCGGCTCGTGCGTAGGTGCGGAACATCAGGAACGCCGGGATCAGCAGTGGGAGGGTGACCAGGGCGAAGGAGATGAAGCTCAAGGGGATCAAAACCAGTGCTCCCGGGAGCAGAAGTGCGGGGCTGGCACGCAGCGCCAGGAGGGCCAACACACCTGGTGCAGCGATGACCGAACCGAAGGCAGCAGCACCTACGGCCGCCTCGAGGTTCTGGCCTGGTGGTACTTCCCCGAAGAATCGGATCAGGGAGAAAGCCACCCCCGCCGCGATGACAAGGGCACCGGTGCATTGGATCAGCCTCCGGTCCTCGTCCACGCGTGTCACACCCGTCCCTGGTGGTCCAAGCCCTGATGTCGAATCAGGTCTTGGTCCTCGCTCGACTGCACACCTACTCCCCGCGGTCCGGGGGCGAGTCCATCGGAGCAGGAGGCAGGCCCACCACCCGACCGCCTACTTCCAGAAAGCCGTTGGCCCTCTGAGCGGCGCACTGCCGAGCCCGTTGACGGACGCGCCAGCAAGCCCGGTGTTGTCGGTTCATCGTTCTCCCGCCGAGAGACGATGGGCCGAGCCGCACGCCGAATGCCGTTCCGGATGCTCCTCACATCGTGACGGTTCGCATTACGAGCGAGGCGACCGACAGGAGGAACAGAACGACGGGCGTCGCCACGTTCGCGAGGTCGTGATGCCGAACGTGCGCCCCGACAGCGGCCACGAAGTACACCGCAAGGCACGCGGCCGCTGCGAGGCCGATCGGGGGCCAGGCGAGGCCGACGAGGATGCCGCCGGCTCCGGCCAAGAGGACCGTCGCGAGCACCCGAAGCCGCTCGGGGGAGACACCGACCTTCTCGTAGCTGGCGACGACGGCTCGCGAACGGCCCAGCTTCTGCGCGGCGGAGAAGGTCAGCAAGGCGGCGAGGACCGCGCATACAGCGACAGTTGCGACAAACATGTGGAACGCCTCACCGTTCGGTCGGGTGTGTGACAGAGTCAATCTATACGTTTGTATAATATCGCGCAACCGCAGGAGAGCCGAGACATGAGCCCTCAGAAGAGCAACCGCCAGCAGCTTCTGGAGGGCACGCTTCGCTGCCTCGAGCGGCTGCCGCCTGAGCACATCACCGCGCGCGTCATCGCAGACGAGTCGAACGCGAACCTCGCGTCGATCGGCTACCACTTCGGGTCGAAAGATGACCTGCTGACAGAAGCGGTGATCCTCGGACTCGACCAGTGGCTCGAGGAGATCGAGTCAGAGATGGGTGACGTGGGGATGACGGGAGCCGCAAGGCGCTTCCAGAGCGCGACGCAGGTCATGGAGCGGACGAGGGATCGCCACCTGGGGCTGGCGAAAAACTTCGTCAGCGCGCTGGCCCGGGCGCAGCACGACGAGCGGGTTCGTGCTCTTCTGGCAGACGGGTTTCGTCGTACGCGTCCGAACCTTGCCCAACTTCTCGACCTCGGGTCAGACGACACGGGCGACGACGCCGCCGGGCTCGTGCTGGCGCTGTTCTACGGCCTGCTGCTACAGGTGCTGGTGGACCCTGAGCTGTCGATCGACGGGCGGCGCATGGATGCCGCGCAGGCGCGGCTGGGCGCGGTTCTGCCCAAGGCGCGTTCGACTCGACAGCGAGGTGCGCGCTAGTGCTTCGCCATGGCATCGAGCACAGTGATCGCCTGCGTGTGACGCTCACCACGACCCAGACTTGGGGGGAGGACCCGCCGTGAGGTGCAGGAGGCCTGCTCTCGCCGGCGTGAGGCCGCACGTCTCGCGGGTCAGCTCGGTACGGACGCGGCACTCGCTGCCATCGACTACGCCCTCGACCGCCGGGCTTTCGGCGCGGCGTGACGCCTCAGCCAAGCGATCCTCCCCGTGCACGACGGTGCCGTCGGGCGTCCGCTGGACCCGTTGGACGTGACCCCGAACGCCCGCACGAGGTAGTCGTCGGCGGCTTCGATGTCCTCATACATGAGGACGGGGATGACCGGTGAGGTCATCGCGTGAATTCCACCATGTCGTCCGGCGTCCGGCGTCCGGCGCCGGAACGGTAGGTTCGGCGGCCTGATGGACACCAGCGCGCTCGACTTCTACGCGACACCGGGCCGCTTCACGACGCTGGAGCCCGGCGACGCTGCGTCGAGCAAGGTCAGCGAGGTCGTGGACCTCGTGCAGGGGCTGCTCGTCTACGACGTCGTCGCGCAGCCGTTCTACGGCGTTGAGCTCGGCCCGGAGCAGGCCGACGCGATCCACGAGCGCGATTCGGCCGCGCTGATCGGGCTGATCCGGTCCGTCGACCCGCGCCCGCTCCGGGAGGCGCGGCCGCCCGAGGCGCGCGTCGGTGCGCGCTGTCACGCGTTCAGTCGTCTGACGGTGGCGTTTCTGAGGTCGGCCGGGGTGCCCGCGCGGGCTCGCTGCGGGTTCGGCGCCTACTTCGTGCCCGGTCAGCTCGAGGACCACTGGGTGGCCGAGTACTGGAACGCTGACGCCGGCCGGTGGCAGATGGTCGACGCGCAGCTCGACGCGTCGTGGCGGCAGATGATCGCGTTCTCCGGAGACCCGTTGCACATCACGGAGGCTGACTTCGTCACGGCCGGCCACGCGTGGCGGGCGTGGCGGCGGGGCGATCTGGACCCCGGTCGCTGCGGCCTCACCGCGATCAACGAGCACGGGGCCCACTGGATCGTCGGCAACCTTCGCCTCGACCTGGCGTCGCTCAACAAGGTGGAAATGCTGCCGTGGGACGTGTGGGGCGCTGGATGGGAGCCCGGCGAGGAGCCGACCGAGGAGCTGCTCGACCTGTTCGACAGCGTCGCCGAGCTTACCGTTGATCCTGACGCCCGGTTCCCCGAGCTGCGAGCCCGCTACGAGTCGGACGACGACCTCAGGATGGACGGCACCGTCTACAGCGTCCTCCGCGGCTGCTTCGAGTCCGTGTGACTCAGATCGAACTGGTCGCCTGGGATTTCGGCGACATGCTCGTCGACCGGCTGCCCTTGCGGATCCCTCCACCCCGCGTCCCAGAGTGGACGGAGGCGATCAACAGCCTGTGCGACCTCGACGACTCGGCGGAACGATGGGAGCGCGGACATCCGGGGGTGCGCGAGCTTCGATCGGGCGCTGGTCGCCGACCCAGCCCGAACGCGGCCTTCAGGTGACGGCTATCGGGAGGTAGGCGATGGCTGTGTCGTTGGATCGCTGGATCACCGGCTCGCCATGGACCTCAACACTGCGCCAGCGCTTTGCCATTGCATCGAGCACCGCTGTGGCCTCCATTCGCGCGAGCGCTGCGCCGAGGCAATGGTGTCGACCCACTCCGAAGCCGAGGTGGGGCTGCGCTGGCTCGCAGGTGATGTCGAAGCGATCGGGGTGCGGGAACACCGACGGGTCTCGGTTTGCCTCGACGATCGACAGGGTTGCGAAGGTGTCGATCGGTATGTCGACGCCAAGGACGTTTGTCGGCGCGATTGCATACCTCGGATTGGACCGTACGCGTGGCTCGACGCGGCCAGCTTCGTCGAATGCGGCCTGCGCTAGACCAGGCGTCGTGCGTAGCAGGTCGTATTGGTCGGCGTGTGACGCGAGCAGGTGGGTCGTGATCCCGATGGAGTGAGCCGTGTTGTCCGTCGACGCGGCGAGCATCTCGAAGAGAAGCGTGGCTACGTCGGAGATGGTGAACGACTCGCCATCGAGCCTGGCCAGCATCATGGAGGTCAGGTCATCGCCCGCTTGGTGCTGCTTGATCTCGATAAGTTCGAAGACACGTGACGCGAGCTCGGCGGCGGCCTCTGTGATCGAGTCCGAGAAGGCGCTGTCGCCGGTGAACACTTTGAGCAGCCGCTCAGACAGATCGAACAGGCTGTCGGCCCAGACGAGCGGCGCGCCGACCATCCAGCAGAACACGGGGCCGGGGATCCGATTGGCGACCGTCGACATGAAGTCCACAGGACCGACTCGGTCCACGTTGTTCAGCAGCTGATCGACCATTCGGTCAACGTCAGTTCGCAGCCGCTCCACCCGAGCGGGGGTGAACCATGGGGCAACCACCCGCCGAAGCGAAGCGTGCTCCTCGCCATCGGTCCAGAGCAGGAAACGCTCCCCGGCACCGGCCAGCGGGTCAGCATCCAATCCCATGCGCTTGCGCAGCTCGCGGACTCCAGGGACGAGAGCACTGTCGCGGAACGCGGCAACGCAGCCCGCGTAGCTGGTCACGACGACTCCGTCCGGGGCTCGAACGAACCCCGCCTCATGCGCCGACCTGTCCTCGGGGCCTCGCCCAGAATCCTTGATGGTCACCCGTGCCTCCTGTCGACCCCTCATGGTGCCTTCCCGAATCCAAACGTACGTATAGTTTCCTGTCAAGCGCGCACCGGCGTGACACAGGAAGGGTCCGTGTTGGGAAAGCTCCGCGACTCCGTTTCCACCGCTGCCGCCCCGCTCGCCTGGGGAACGACCTACGCCGTGACGACAGAGTTGCTCCCGGCGGACCGGCCTCTCTTCACCGCGACGATGCGAGCGCTGCCCGTCGGGATCGCGTTTACGGTCGTCACGCGGCGGATGCCGACCGGCGCTTGGTGGCTGCGAGCGGCGGTGCTGGGCCTGCTCAACATCGGAGCGTTCCTTGCACTGCTGTTCGTTGCCACCTACCGGCTTCCCGGAGGACTCGTCGCGACCCTGGTCGCGATCCTTCCCGTGATCGTGTTGCTTCTGGCGTGGCCTGTGCTCGGAGAGCGTCCGGGCGCACGGTCGGCTCTCGTGGCGGTGGTGTGTTTGGTGGGCGTCGGGCTGGTGGGGTCCGCTGGCGCTGGAGATATCGATGGTTGGGGGGCGCTAGCTGCGCTGGGGGCGGCAACAGTGCTCGGGTTCGGCACCGTCCTCACCAAGTACTGGGGTCGGCCCTTCTCGCTCGTGGCCTTCACGGGGTGGCAGCTGCTGTTCGGCGGTCTTGCCATCCTGCCGCTGGCCTGGGTAGTGGAGGGCCCACCTCCGGCGATAGATGTCCGCGCTGCTCTTGGGTATGCCTACCTGCAGGCGATCGGCACGGGGCTCGCTTATCTGGTCTGGTTCCGTGGCATCGAGCGACTTCCCGTGGCCTTGCCGCCGTTGATCGGTCTCCTCAATCCGGTTGTCGCGGTTCTGATCGGGTGGCGCGCTTTGGACCAGCGGCTCACGGCCGTGCAGGTGGGCGGGGTCACGATCGTGCTGCTCGGCGTCGCGGCGAGCGGCACCGGTCCGGATTCTGGTCGGAGACTCTCCCGGGTCGCCGACGCGCCCGCCTCGGAGTGGTCGGAGGCTTCTCAGCCGGGGACAAGTCAGCCGAACGGGTAGGGATCGCTGCTGACGACCATCAGGGCGTGATACTGGGCGAAGCCTCCGTAGGCGTGTCCCAGCGCGACGCGAGCCCCGTCGACCTGGTGGTCACCGGCCAGCCCGCGTACCTGGTTGGCGGCCTCAACGCAGCGAACCATCCCGGACGCCCCGATGGCATTCGTCGACAACACCCCGCCGCTCATGCTCACCGGGAGATCTCCGCCCAGCTCGGTGGCGCCGTCCTCAGTCATCTTCCAGCCTTCGCCCTCGGGGGCAAAGAGCAACCCTTCGAGCCACATCGGCTCGTACCAACTGAAGGGGACATAGAGCTCAGCGCAGTCGATCTGCCGCCGTGGGTCGGTGATGCCGGCCTGCCGGTAGACCTCGGAGGCACACTCGACCGCGGCGAGCGGGCGCACCGTGTCTCTGCCTGGAAAAGACGGGAGCTCCGTGCGTTTCGCGTGGCCGATGATCCACGCTGGAGCAGCCTCGGCCCTCGTTGCTAGCGCTTCCGAGCTCAACACCATGGCGGCCGCACCGTCACTCGATGGACACGATTCGAGGAAGTGGAGTGGGTCGAACAGCAGGGGCGAGTCCCTCACCTGCTCGAGGGAGATGTCGGGCATCTGGAGGTGCGCGTACGGATTGCGGGTGGCGTTCAGGCGGTCCTTCACTGCCACCATCCACCCGATGTGCTCTGGCGCGCGTGAGCGGCTGATGTAGTCCCTGATCCACGGTGCGAACGTGCCGCCTGCGCCGACGCCCGCCGCGGACAGGGCCCACATGGCGTTCCCTTCGCTCTGCTTCTCGTAGGCGACGGTCAACACCGTGTCGAACCGCCCGGACTCGATGAGGAGTGCCGCCGTGATGGCTGTCGAGGTCCCCACCGATCCGGCAGTGTGGACTCGGATGATCGGCTTTCCGACAGCGCCAAGGGCATCGGCGAGCGAGAGCTCCGGCATCATCACGCCCTCGAGCGCGTCCGGAGCCTTCCCCAGCACCACCGCCTCGACCTCGTCCCACCCGCAGGCGGCGTCGGCGAGCGCACGCGTCGCCGCCTCACGCACCAGGCCGTCAAGGCTGACGTCAGACCGCTGCTTGGCGAAATGTGTTTGCCCAGTGCCGACGATCGCGCAGCGACGTCGGGTCACCGGTCTTCACCTTCGAGCACGGCGACGAGGTTCTGCTGCAGCGCGGGGCCCGAGCTGACATGCACGACCCCTCGCTGCGCCTCGCCCGCCGAGATCCGTGCGGCGACCTCGAACCACCAGTCCCAGTGCGACCAGTCGGCATCCGCCACGGTCATCCAGGGCTCCGGTCCGAAGTTGGGTGAACGACGGTTCGTCACGTCACGCCCAGGGATTCGACCGCGGCCCGGTGGCCTGGTGGTGCAGTGCTTCGAGCGCGACGGGACGGCCGGCCGGCGTGAGGCCGTACGCGCGGTCGTTCCAGTCGCCGCCCGTGGAGAGCAGGTTGAGGGCGCGCAGCAGGTTCGTCGTCTGGTGCCACGCCAGGCTGATGTCGTGCTTGTCGGGAGGGAGGCCCGTGTCGACGGCACGCCAGCCGATCTCGTCCACGACGTCGGTCAAGACGGCGTCGATGTCGTCCGCAGGCAGCTCACCGCCGACGAGCAGCGCCAGCGTGAGCTCGCCGAGCGCGGCGACGAACTCGTGATCGGGGAGCAGCCCAGGCGCCGAGGTCCGCCAGAGCTGGTCAACGTCATCGAGCGCCTTGCGGCCCTTCGACGTGAGGACCAACCTCCGTCCCGACCGGCGCGCGAGCCCGAGGCGCTGCGCGAAGTGGCGTACCTGGTGCAGGTCGTAGAGCTCGTCCTCGCTGCGGGGAAGGCTGTGGAGGTCAGGATGCCACCAGCCGAACCGTCCGGCCGCGGCCTGCACGAACGCGCGGCTGAGGTTGCCGGTCTGGGTGAGCGGTTGGCCGTCGACCAGCTCGCCGAGAAGCCACCGCAGCGGTGGGATCGGATCATCAACGTCATCGGGGAGTGCGGGCGGCGACCGGACCAGGTCGACGAGCGGTGCGAGCAGTCGGCGCCGGGTCGGGCTCCGCCGGCCTTCGAGCCACGTCTGCAAGCGCTCATCACGGATCACATCGAGGAAGGGTCGGCCGCCGTGCTGGATGCGCGCTGCGGTGAGATGGGCGCGCACCAGCTCCTGCTGGCGCTGCTTCCATCCCCGCGCGCCCGGGACCAGATCTCCAGAGGCGACTGCAAGCTCCAGCCATTCGGCCGTCGACGACAGCGCCGCCGACTCCTCCATCCCCATGACCGAGCCCCACTCGAGTTCGACGATGTCGGGCGGCCGGATGCCGGACGCTACGTCCGCTCGGAGGAACGCTCGCTTCCCCTCGGCATCCCCGCGCTCGTAGGCGTCGAGGACCCGGGTCGTCGTCTCGGACCGGCAGAGCGCCGCGTACCGGGGCAGGCCGAGCAGATCGAGCGCGCGGGCGAGGGCGTCGACGATCCGGCGGTGGTGGTCGGTGTCGGTCAGCCACTTCATCGGCAGCTGGTACGAGAGGAAGTGCTGGAGCCGCTCCTGGGTGAGGACCGAGAGGCCCTCCCCGGCGGTCAGCCAGTCGAGCGCCGCTTCCGCGTCCCGGGCGGCGACGGCGTCCTCGGCTTCGAGCTTGGCGAGTGCCTCGGCGACGATCGGATCTTCGTCGGCCATGACGGCAGTCTTATCGGAGCGGTCGACCAGATCACGCGTTGTGTCGCTGGCACAATCGATCAGCTCGCGCGCGTTACCCCGAAATCGCGACGCAGATCAGCATCCCATTCGCCATCATGGTGACCACGTGGGTCGTCACGAGGAGCGACACGATGAGCACGGCGTCGAGCGAGCCTCGGTACCCGAGTGCCGAAGAGGAGGGTTCGTGGACGGCCGCATGGGCCGCCCTCGATGAGTTCCTCGCGGCGTTTCGGCGTCGCGATATCGACGGCATCGCAGCGGCCGAGAACCGCCTGCTTGCCATTCCGATCGACTGGGACGCATACCTCAACACCATCCGCGTGCCCCGCGACGCGGGCGACTGGGCACCCGACCTCGAAGCCATCCTGCGCCGCATTCCCGACGGGTGGGGCCGGTGGATCCGCGTTGGGCCCGGCTGGTACCCGATCATTGTCGCCGTCGACCGAAAGCTCGCCGACCTCGATCCCGACTACCGAGTCCTCCAGGTCAAGGAGAAGTTCGGGGGGCTCAGGTATTACTGGCGGCCGCGCGACGCCGAGCAAGGCGAGGGTCCAGCAGCACTCGGCAACGAGCTCGTCAACGCGGCAGCCGCGCTGGCTGCCAGCACCTGCGAGGACTGCGGACGCCCCGGGACGCTCGTTGACCGGCAAGGCTGGCTGAGCACTCTGTGCGATGCGTGCGCCACGAGGCTCGGGTACTCGGCGCTCGAGACCGAGGACGCTCCGCAGTAAACATCAGCTATAGCTATACCTCAGTCAAACAGTGATGTATACTATCCGCTGAGGTATTGTGATGGTTACGCGAGTGCTCGACCGAGACGCCGCCCAGCGGGCCGAGGAGGCGGTTCGAGCGGTGCTCCCGCGCTCGGTGAAGATCGGCCGCCCGAGCCACGGAGCCGATCTCATCGTCGGTGGCGTACCCCTCGAGATCAAATGGGCCGGCCAAGGCTGGCTGCGGGACGTGCGGCCGCTCCTCGCCCTGAGGCGCCGGCCCGACGTCGTCGTTGCCCGCCAGATGTCGCCGGGTGCCCGAAAGGCGCTATCGGAGGCAGGTATCGGTTGGGTCGACGAGACCGGCGCCGCCGAGATCGCAACCGGACAGATCGTCGTGTCGCGCAGCGGTCGGCCACCGAAGGCCGCCCCGGCGCCGGAGCGCTGGACGCCCGCAGTCCAGGCCGTGGCAGAGGCTCTCTTGTGCGGCGTGCGAGGCACGGTCGCAGCGGTGCAGGAAGCGACGCAGCTGTCGGCTGGCAGTTGCACGAACGCCTTGAAGATGCTCACCAGGCTCGGGCTCCTCACCGCCGACGCGGCGCGGGGTCGCGACTCTGCACGCCGAGTTGCCGATCCCGACCAGCTTCTCGATGCGTACGCGACCGCGGCGACATCCACGGCGGATGCCGCCACGCTTCAAGTTGGGATAACTGGGCGCGACGTGATCGCCGATCTTGCCGACGCGGGGCGAGCCTGGGACACAGACCAGATCGCGTGGGCCGCCACCGGGGCTGTGGCCGCGTCAGTCGTCGCTCCCTATCTGACGACATTTTCCTCCGCTGACGTGTATGTGGAGTCGGAGACGATCGCGAGTCTCGAAGCTGTCGCGGCGACCGCGGGGCTTCGGCCGATCGAGGGCGGGCGTCTGACGCTGCGCCCGTTTCCGACCGTCACGACCCGCCGGCTCGCTGAGAAGGGCGACGGCCTGCGCGTCGCACCGTGGCCGCGCATCTACGCCGATCTTCGTGTCGCCGGCGTGCGGGGCGAAGAGGCCGCCGAGCATCTGCGCGAGGTGATCCATGCCTGATGAGCCGCCCCGATCACGCGAGGCGAGAGCAGCAGCAGAGGCGGCGCTGGTCCGCGTCGTGCATCACTACGGATCCACGCCCGAGTTCGTTGTGCTTGGTGGGCTTGTCCCCGAGCTCCTCTGCGCTAGGAGCGCCTTCCGGCACGCGGGTACGATCGACGTGGACGTCCAAGTCGATCTCGAGATCGCGTGCGGCGGGGTGAATGCGGCACGGCTCGAGCAGGCGCTCCGCAACGCCGAGTTCGAACCGGAAGGTGCTCGAGGCTGGCGTTGGAGCGCGAGGACCGCTGGCGCGAGGACCGTCGTCAACTTCGAGTTGCTCGCCGACGTCGATACGGCGCCGGCCGAGGCGACCGTTCGATTCGAGAACGCACAGAGTCTCGGTGCCGTCAACCTCCGTGGGACCGGCTTCGCAAACCGTGACTACTCGCGCCGCGAAATCAGGGCTGATGTCGGCGGCGTCGAGTATGTCGCCGAGATCAACGTGACCGGACTCGCCGGCTTCCTGCTGGCGAAGACCGCCGCCGCGTGCTCGCGGCGCAAGCCGAAGGACGGTACGACCTGGCGTTCGTACTCCTCCACACGACGCCGGTGGCGTAGCCGCGGCAGCCGCCCAGATCCGAGCCCGCTTCGGCGACGACCTCGTCGGTTCGATGCGCACCGCTCTCGACGACCTCGCCGCGAACTTCCAATCTCCAACAGCCCGAGGGCCACGGGCGTACGCAGCGCAGATACTGCTCGATCATCCCGAGCTCGACGAGACCACCGTCCTGGCCGATGCCGTGCTCGCAGTCGAACAGTTTCATGCGGCGTTGGCCTGAGCGATCGAAGCGCCGCGGACGCCAGGCCGCGTGCAACCATCTTGCAACCCAAATCCTCGAAACCGGCTGGATCGGGCCGGACTCGGTGGACTCCCGAATCGCGAAATCCCAGGTCAGCGGACTGAGTCACACCTGTGTGATCTCGCCGGACCCCTCCCGGCCGGGCTCATAACCCGAAGGTCGGAGGTTCGAATCCTCCCCCCGCCACCAACAGGCGAGCACGTTCGAGGCCCTCTCTCCGGGGAGGGCCTCGGCGCGTGGTAGCCGTGTCAAACGAGCGTGTGATGGGCTGCGAGAATCGGCCCGAGCCCGAGCGCCGTCGTAGGAGGTTGGCGTGGTGGCGGCGTCGGCGACTCGTTCGACAACGCCCTGGCCGAGACGGTGAACGGGCTCTACAAGACCGAGCTCATCCGCAGGCCCGGCCAGGGACCGTGGCGCACGACGGAAGCGGTCGAGCTCGCCACCCC
>JBOGFL010000252.1:0-11514 GCA_050743285.1 Acidimicrobiia bacterium | reverse complement strand
GTCCACACTGGCTTGACCGGCGAAGCTGACGACCGCGATCTGTGACGGCGTCCCGACGAGCGCGTCGACGAACGCGTTGGCGGCGGCGATGTAGTCGGATGCGAACGGCGCAACGGAGCCGGACCGGTCGAGCACCAGCACGATGTTGATGCCGCACCCGCCGGCCGACGGCGCGTTGTCGCGAACGTTGACGAACGAAACGTCGGACGTGTCCGCCGCGGCCGACACCGTGACCGGCTTCGCGTAGTCACTCGGGGTTCCAGACTGCGTGATGTTGTCGATCGGGCTGAAGCCGCCCGGCGCCGTCGCCTCGTGGACCCGGTACGAGCCGGGGATCAGATCGGAGAGCGTGCACACGCCTTCGGTGTCAGTGGTGCACGTCGGGGTTCCGAGCGGATAGTCGAGCAGCTCGAAGGTGGCGCCGCCGAGCGGATCGAAACCGTCGCCGCGCTTGTGGATCGTCACCGAGCCGACCGCGGGCGGGAAGTCGCCGAGACGCGTCGGCGCGGCTTCACGCGTCGCTTCTGATCCGGCCTGCTGACTCCCGACTGGCCCGTCGCGGTCGGGCGGCGGCGAGGTGACGGTGGGATCTTCGACCGGCGGCGTCTCGGGGGGTGGCTCTTCGACCGGGGGCTCGGTGACCGGCGGCTCGTCGCCCGGGAGCGGTTCCTCGGCGGGCGGCTCGGTGGCCGGGGCCTGGTCGGCGGACGGGTCGACCGAATGGTCGGCGCGGGCGGGGACGCCGGCGGCCAGGATCACGACCGCGGCGCCGGCGGCCAACGCGAGGCGCGCGAATCGGTGGCGACCGTTCACTGCCGGTAGTCCTTTGCGCCCTTCATGCCGCCTCCCTCGGGACCCGAGAATTTAGCAGCACCGACTGGTGACAGCGCTCCCGGGTGGGTCTTCATGCCTGGAGCGGCAGGATCTCGCGGGTCAGCGCGTCGAGCTCCCCGGCCCACGAAGTGGGCTCCTGGGCCGAAACGAGCACGAACTTCGAGAACCCGTGCTCCATGAAGGCCTCCAGCTGCGCCCGAACGGCGGGCAGGCCAACCGGGACCATCTCTTCGACGTCCAGGCCGGGACGGCGATGGGCGACCGCGAGGCGTAGGAGCTCGGGGATCTCGTCGTGCACGTAGATCACGAGGGCGCCGAAGTGCTCGGGATCGATCGCCCGGCCCGCCTCGCCGGCCGCCTCTTCGACCACCACCCGGCCGGCCGCCACCTCGCCCGGGGTGCTGAAGCTCGGGAGCCAGCCGTCGCCGAGCCGGCCGACCCGGCGGAGCTCGCTCTTGGCGCGCCCGCCCAGCCACACTTCGAGCGGCTGCTGGATCGGCTTCGGGCGCACGGTGAGGCCGCGATAGTGAAAGCGCGAACCGTCGTGATCGACCGACTCCTCACTCCAGATGCGCCGCAGCAGCGGAAGCGCCTCGTCGAACCAGGCCGCCCGTTCCTCGCGCGCGACGCCGAACGCCTGCTGCTCGCCGGGGTCGGCGATACCGAGTCCGAACGCGGGCAGCGCGCGACCGCCCGACAGCCGGTCGAGACTCGCCCACGCCTTGGCCACGTCGGCCGGGTTTCGACCGGGGAGCACCTGCACGCTGGTGCCGAGCTTGAGTTTGCGGGTACGGCCGGCCGCGAACGCGAGTCCGACGACCGGATCGGGCGCGCCCCCGGTCAACCGTTCGGACAGCCAGAGGGAGTCGAAGCCGCGCGCCTCGAGCCCGTCGACGAGCTCACCGAGGTGGCCGTCATCGGCGAGCCCCTGCACACCGAGCCCGTACCCGATCCGTACTTTCATCGGCGCCCACGGTAGCGGTCGTCACAATCAGCAGCGGGCGACGAAGCCCTGGCGACGGCCTGGGCCGTGTCGGGTGGCTCGGCTCCCGGTCGCTCGTCGTCGTGAGCAGGATCGTGCGCTTGTTGCCCGGTCGGCTGCCGACTTCGCCTTCACGTGCAGCGTGCGGCTCAGCCGGTTCGGTGCGCCTCGTAGGGGCGAAGTTCCCGGCGCGCGATCTGGGCGAGGTGCACCTCGTCGGGGCCGTCGACCAGGTGCAGGGTCCGGGCGTGGGCGTACATCGCCGCGAGGGGCCAGTCGTCGGAGACCCCGGCGCCCCCGAAGGCCTGGATCGCCCGGTCGATCACGGTGGTGGCGAGGCGGGCGGCGACCACCTTGATGGCGGCGATCTCGAAGCGCGCCGCCTTCTTCCCGGCCGCGTCCATGAGCCAGGCCGCCTTCATCGTGAGGAGGCGCGCCTGCTCGATGGCGATGCGGCTCTCGGCGACGTCGCGCTGGATGGTTCCTTGCTCGGCCAACGGCTTGCCGAAGGCGACGCGCTGTTGCACCCGTTCGCACATGAGCTCGAGCGCCCGCTCGGCCATGCCAATGGCGCGCATGCAGTGGTGGATGCGGCCAGGGCCGAGGCGGGCCTGCGCGATGGCGAAGCCGCCTCCTTCTTCACCCAGTATGTTCTCGGCGGGTACCCGAACGTTCTCCCACAGCGTCTCGCAGTGACCGGGGCCGCCGGAGTGACCGAATACCGGGAGCGCGCGGACGATCGTGACGCCGGGGGCGTCGAGCGGGACCAGCACCATGCTCTGGCGGTGGTACGGGTCGGCGTCGGGGTCGCTGACGCCCATGAAGATGGCCACCTTGCAGCGGGGTGATGCGGCGCCGCTGGTCCACCACTTGTGCCCGTTGATCAGGTAGTGGTCGCCGTCCCGCTCGATGCGGCTCGAGATGTTGCGAGCGTCGGAGCTCGCCACCCACGGCTCCGTCATCGCGAAGCACGAGCGGATCTCGCCGTCGAGCAAGGGCTGGAGCCACTGCTCCTGCTGAAGCGGGGTGCCGAACTCGGCGAGGATCTCCATGTTGCCGGTGTCGGGCGCCGCGCAGTTCGTGGCCTCGGACGCCAGCGGACTACGACCCATCACCTCACACAGCGGCGCGTACTCGAGGTTGGTGAGCCCGGGCCCGTAGCGCGAGTCCGGAAGGAAGAGGTTCCACAGGCCGCGCTCGCGGGCCTCGGTCTTCAGCTCCTCCATCACCGGGGGATGGAAGTGCGGATCACCCGACTTCTCGACCTGCTCGCGGTAGGCCGCGGTCGCGGGCTCGACCCGAACCGCGACGAAGTCGTCGAGCTCCTTGCGGAGCTCCTCGGTTCGGGCGCTGAGGGCAAAGTCCACGTCGAAACCTCCGCGCCGGACCCTACCGGGGTTGCCTCCGGGCGGCGCCGCCCGGGCCGGACGCCGGACGAACTCGAGGTCGCCAAGAAGTGGTCGGCGACCCGCCGGCGGTTCCGCCCGAGCCGACGCCGGTCGAGGTTCGCCACATCCTCGAGGGCCGAACCGCGCTCCTTCGGGGGCGGTAGTACAAACACGTCGTGGCCGATGCGGCGGGGCCGATTCTGCTCGCGACCGCCTGGGCACTCGGATGGCTCCTCTTCTTCCGTTTGCCGAGGCTTCCGGCCCCCAGTGGGGTAATGCCGCCGCCGACCCGCGTCGCAGTGGTGATCCCGGCCCGGAACGAGGAGCGCTCGCTACCCGTGCTCCTGGAGGCACTGGCGGCCCAGACCCGTCCTCCCGACGAGGTCGTCGTCGTCGACGACTCGTCGTCGGATGCGACCGCGCGCGTCGCCGCCGAGGGGGGCGCGCGGGTTGTGACCGCTCCGCCGCTCCCGGCGGGCTGGACGGGGAAGGCCTGGGCGTGCTGGAACGGCGTGCACAGCACGACCGGCGACGTGCTCCTCTTTCTCGACGCCGACACCCGCCCGGAGCCGGCCCTGATTGCCCGGCTGCTCGCCACTCTCACCGACCGGCGCGGGCTCGTTTCGGTGCTTCCGCACCACCACATGCGGCGGCCCTACGAACGACTGTCGGCGTTCTTCAACGCGATCTCGGTGATGGGCATCGGGGCCGCGTCAGCTCGGCGCGGCGCCCCGGTCACCGGTGCCTACGGCCCGTGCCTGGTGTCGACACGCGCCGCGTACGAGGCCGCCGGTGGCCACGAAGCGGTGCGGGCGTCGGTCGTCGACGACGTCGCGCTCGCCCAACGCTTTCGCGCCAATCGTCAGCCGGTCAGCGTGGTCGGCGGGCGAGGCGCGATCGACTACCGGCTGTATCCCGGCGGGCTCCGTGAGCTCGCGGACGGATGGAGCAAGAACTTCGCCGCCGGCGCCGGGTCCACGCCGTGGCTGCGCTTCGTTCTCGTCGCCGCGTGGGTGATCGGCGCCGGGAGCGCGGCCCAGGCGCCGTTCCGCGCCTTCGCGGCTGGACTCGCGGGTTGGCCGCAGCCCGGGGTGTTGGCGTGGGTCGCGTACGCCGCGTTCGCGGTGCAGCTGATGATCATGCTGCGCCCGCTCGGCAACTACTCGTGGGCGGCGCCGCTGTATCCCGTGCCGCTGGCCGCGTGGTTCGTGATCTTCTTCCGTTCGATCTGGTGGATGGCACGGGGCCGGGTGCGGTGGAAAGGTCGCGATGTGTCCATGCGAGCGACAAGCGAATGACGCGACTCGCCGTGATCGCGGCGATCGACGTGGTCGCGTGGGCGGTGATCAGCACGAGCGCCGGATACCTTGCCCACCGACTTCCGGTGCGGTGGCTGGCGCGCGACCGCATCCCATTCCGGCTGCTCCCGTTCGAACGCGACGGCCGCTGGTACGAGCAGCGGCTGCGCATCAAGCGCTGGAAGGACCGGCTCCCCGAAGCGGGGGGCCTGTTCCGCGGCGGCTTCTCGAAGCGGGCGGTTGGGGCGCGTGACCCGGCGCACCTCGCGCGATTCGCCGTCGAGACGCGCCGGGCCGAGCTCACGCACTGGTTGATCCTGGCCGCCGCCCCGTTCTTCTTTCTCTGGAACCCGTGGTGGCTCGGCGTCGTGATGGTCGCCTACGCCCTGGTGGCAAACCTCCCCTGCATGGTCATTCAGCGGTACAACCGCGCCCGTTTGCAGCGGGCGCTGCGGACCCTGACGGGGGGTTCGTCGCGGTATGCACGGTGAACTGGGCAGGCTCCGGACCGAGTACGGAAGGACAGACGTGGACGAGGCTCATGTCGATCGCGATCCGATTGCACAGTTCGAGCGCTGGCTCGACGAGGCGGTCGCCGCGGGGGTGCGGGAGCCCGACGCCATGACGGTGGCCACCGCGTCTGCCGCCGGCGACCCGTCGGCACGTACCGTTTCATTGCGCGGTGTCGACGCGAGTGGCTTCGTGTTCTTCACGCACTACGACAGCCGCAAGGGACGCGAGATCGCCGAGAACGCACGGGCGGCGCTCGTCTTCCACTGGCGCGAAGTCGAGCGCCAGGTGCGGGTCACGGGGCGCGTGGCGCGGCTCAGCGCCGAGGAGTCGACGTCGTACTGGGTGACGCGGCCCCGGGGGAGCCGGATCAGCGCGTGGGCGTCGCCGCAAGGCCAGGTGGTCGCCGGGCGCGAGATGCTCGATGCGTGGTTCGACGAGACCGACGCCCGGTTCCCGACCGACGACATCCCGCTGCCGCCGTTCTGGGGTGGATACCGGATCGAGCCCGCCGAGCTCGAGCTGTGGCAGGGACGACCCAACCGATTGCACGACCGGCTGCGCTACCGGCGCGATACCGGCGGTGGGTGGATCCTGGAACGCCTCGCGCCTTGACGCGGGTCAGGTGAGCCCTCCGCCCCGGTTCACGCCCTTGGGCTCCCGGCGGGGGATCGCCGGAACCTCGATCGTCACCTGGCGGGTGCCGTGCGCGGACTCGAATCCGACCACCTCGATGACGGCGACGAACACGATGATGCGACCCATGAAGAGAAGCCAGACGAGGATCGCGAACACGACGCCGAGCGTCCCGTACAGCTGCGACGAGTTGGTCACGAGGCGCGGTACCACCAGCGTGCCGACGACCTTGAGCACCTCGAGCGCGATACCGCCGACGATCGCGGCCGGGAGGAGTCGTGTGAGCGGCACCTGCCGGTTCGGGAGCACCGAGGAGGTCCACAGGAAGAGCGCAACGTTCAGCGCGATACCGAGTACCAACAACGCGAGCTGTTGGAGGTGGCCGCCGACGAGTTCGAGTGACGTCGTGGCGCCGAAGGTCGCGCCGACCAGGACTGCGAGCCCCACGAGCCACACGAGCTGGAACAGCCGGTCCTTGATGCCACGGCCCGCGACCTGCCAGGCGGTGTTGTAGGCGTAGGCGAGCGCGCCGGCGAAGCCGAGTCCGGTCAGCAGCAGCCCGATGATGCCGATCACGGACGCCACTCGGCGGCTGTTCTCGGCGGTGCGGATCGCCCGCTCGACGAGGTCGGCCGCCTCGCCGGTGAGCCCGAGGTTGGCGGTGATCCGGTCGGGGATGTCGGCCGAGTTGACCGAGACGAACCCGAGCACCGCGATGCCGACCAGCGCCAGCGGGAACAGCGTCAGGAACGCGGTGAGCGTGATCGACGACGCCATCTGGTTTCCGCGCAACTCGGAGTAGCGCCGCCAGACGCGCAGCGCCCAGCCGAACGGCGGGAACCGCTCGCCTTGGCGGTCCAGCCACGCCTGGATGTCGATGTTCACCCCAGGTGGGTGTCGAACCAGGCGAGGGTGCGGCGCCACCCGTCGGCGGCGGCCTCGGGGTGGTACGCCGGACGATGATCGCAGTGGAAGCCGTGCTCGGCGTCGGGGTACCGAACGATCTCGTTGGCCTCGGGCGCCGTTGTGAGCGCGTCGCGAAGTGCCTCGACGTCGTCGACGGGAATGCCGGTGTCCGCGTCGCCGAAGAGCCCCAGCCACGGCGTACGCAGTTCAGCCGCTTCGTCGATGAGGCGGGCAAGGTGCGGGAACCGCGGCGTGACGATCCCGCCGCCGTAGAAGCCGACCGCGGCGCCGAGGGCGCGGCGGGCCGCCACGAGGAACGTGACCCGGCCGCCCATGCAGAAACCCACGGTGCCGATCTGGGCGTTGTCGAACCCCTGCGAGTTCAAGTAGGCGACCGTGGCATCGACGTCGGCGAGCATGCCTTCGTCGGTGAGCGCGGTCATCCATTCGACTACCTTGTCGAAGCTGTCGTAATCGGCGGTGCCGCCGCCAGTGCGGTGGAACAACGCCGGTGCCACTGCGTGGTAGCCGGTAACGGCGAAGCGTCGGGTGACGTCTTCGATGTGATCGTTGACGCCGAACGCCTCCTGGATCACGATCACGGCCCCGGCGGCGTCTTCGTCCGGCGCGGCTTCGTACACGCGCATCGGCCCGTCGGCAGTTTCAAGCTTGATTTCCTGAGTTCTCATCAGGTGAAGGCTAACGGTAGAACGGTGGCGTGAACGGCGTGGCGTGGGTCTTGCTGGGCCTGGCCGGAGTGCTGGCCGTCCTGAACTGGGTGGCGGTTGCTCGCGATTCGAAATCGTTGGAGTACGCCACCAAGCCGGGCACGCTCGCACTACTCGTGCTTGTCGCAGTGGCACTTGATCCGACCTACGACAAGACCCGGGTCTGGTTCGTCGCCGCGTTGCTGCTGTCGCTTGTCGGTGATGTCTTCCTCATGGTGCCGGCCGATCGATTCGTGTTCGGTCTGGCCAGTTTCCTGCTCGCGCACGTCGCCTACACGGTCGGACTGAACCTCCACGCCGGGACCGCGACCGCCCTCGTCGTGGCGTCGCTGATCGTCGCCGCGGCCACGATCGTGATGGCGGTGCCCATCGTTCGTGGATTGCGGGTCAGCGGACAACGGGCGCTCGCGGGTCCGGTCGTCGCCTACATGGTCGTGATCTCGGCGATGCTCGTGAGCGCGCTCGCGACCGGCAACGTCTGGGCCGGTGCCGGCGCGGCGCTGTTCTTCGCCTCCGACGCGCTCATCGCGTGGACCCGGTTCGTGCGGCCACTGTCGTTCGCACCGGTCGCGATCATGGTCACGTACCACCTCGGCCAGGCCGGCCTCGTGCTGTCACTGGCGTATACCTGACCCCGACGGGAGCCTGCATGCGCAAGTCAATCGACGACGCGGTCGACGACCATCCCCCGGACGATGACGAGCGCCCGCCGGTGTCGTGGGCGCTCGCTCTCAGCGACGACTGCGACGCGTGCGGCATCGGCGAACTACGCGTCGTGCTCACGATGGAGGAATCGGGTCGGGCCGGCTACGGCCTCGTCGCCCACCTCGCGCCCGACACCGCTCGCCGCCTGCGCACCGCCATCGCTGCCGCGCTACGCGAGATCGGCGAGAACCCGGGACCCTGAAGGCAGAGAGAACCCGGCTAGAGGAGAAGGAGCGAGGCGGCTCGGGGGCGGGCGCCGGTGCGCTCGCGGTGCTCGACGATCTGATCCACCGAGATCATCGCGATGCGGTGCTCGGCGGCGAAGAGCTCGAGGTACGGCAAGCGGGCGGGGGAGCCGTCGCCGTGCAGCACTTCGCAGGTGACCGCCACCGGCGGGAGACCGGCAAGGCGGGCGAGGTCGACCGCAGCCTCGGTGTGGCCGCGCCGTTCCAGTACTCCGCCGGGACGGGCGCGCAGCGGGAAGACGTGACCAGGCCGGAGGAAGTCGCCGGGCGCGGAGTGGGGGTCGAGGACGCGCCGGATCGTCGTGGCGCGGTCGGCGGCGCCGATGCCGCTGCCCGCGGTCCGGTGGTCGATCGGCACCGTGAACGCGGTGTCGCAACCCGCCTCCTCGGGCGGGACCATCGGCCCGAGCCGGAGGTCGTCGAGCCGGCGGGCGTCGCAGGGCATGCACACGAGTCCGCGCGCCCAGCGCAGCATGAAGTTGATCGCGGTCGGCGTGACCCACGCGCCCGCCATCTGCAGGTCGCCCTCGTTCTCGCGGTCCTCGTCGTCGACGACGAGCACCATCTCGCCGCGCCGGATCCGCTTCAGGGCCTGGTCCATTCTGGCGAGTGCCATCCGTGTACCTTCCGTCCCTCGTTCTCTAGCCGGGCAAAGTGACGACCATGCGACAACCGTTCGGGTCGCGCCGTTCGGGGTGGATCTCGCCGCCGTGCAGGTCGACGATCCAGTGTGCGATCGCGAGCCCGAGACCGGCGCCACCGTCGTTGGTGGAACGGGCCTGGTCCGAGCGGTAGAAACGCTCGAACACCCGATCGTGGTCGGCCTCGGAGATGCCCGGGCCTTCGTCCGACACCGCGATCGTGACGCCCATTTGCGCACGCGTGGCGCGGACCTCGACCGCACCGCCGTGCGGCGTGTACCGGACCGCGTTCTCCAGCAGGTTGGCGACTACCTGGTGGACGCGCTCGCGGTCGCCATCGGCGGTGAGGCCGGGCTCTTCGACTACTACCGAAACATCGACATTCGGCTCGTGCAGGCGCGACTCGCGCACCGCGTGCTCGAGCAGCGGCGCCACGTCGAAGCGGTCGCGTTCCAGCGGCACGGTGCCGGCTTCGAGGCGGGAGAGATCGAGGAGCTGCGAGACCAGACGGCCCAGCCGCTCGACCTGCCCCAGCATCGTGTGCAAGAGATCGGGATCGGGAGGCGTGACGCCGTCGATGATGTTCTCGAGGCCGGCCTGCAGCGCGCTGATCGGAGTGCGCAGCTCGTGCGACACGTTGGCGACGAGGTCACGGCGCACGCGGTCGGTCTCGGCCAGCTCGGCCGCCATCTTGTTGAACGCCCGGGCCAGCTCACCGACTTCGTCGCGCGACGTCGCGGTGACCCGGCGGTCGTAGTCGCCGCGCGCCATCGCGTGCGTGGCGTCGACCATCTCCCGCAGCGGCGTGATCAGCCCGTGCGCGAGCAGCTTCACGAGACCGAGTGCGACGACCGCGGCGATGATCCCGCTTACCGACGGCCACAGGCCGATCTTGATGCCGACCCAGAACACCAAGACGGTCGCGCCGACTGCGGCCGCGATCACGGCGCCGAGCTTGAGTTTGATCGACGGGAGCGGGTCGAGGGGGTGGCGGGGATCGAGCGGCGGCGGCTTCACGTCCGGCTCCCGGCCAGGTCGTCGGCGGCATAGCCCACCCCGTGCACCGTGCGCACGATGTCGGCGCCAAGCTTGCGCCGCAGCGAGCGCACATGGGAATCAACCGTGCGGGCCCCCGACCCGTCGCCGTACCCCCAGACGTCGGCGAGCAGTTGCTCGCGCGCGAACACCTGCCCGGGCCGGGCGGCGAGGAACGCGAGCAGGTCGAACTCGGTGGGCGTGAGGTGAACCTCGTCGTCGCCCCGCCGTACTCGCCGCGTCGCGGGCTCGAGCACGATGTCACCGAGCCGTACCGGGCCCGCCGCAGCCAGCGCCGAGGCCTTGTCGACTCGGCGGAGGAGCGCGTGCACGCGGGCCACGAGCTCACGCGTGCTGAAGGGCTTGGTGAGGTAGTCGTCGGCGCCGACCGCGAGGCCGACCAGCAGGTCGGTCTCGGAGTCTCGGGCGGTGAGCATCAGGACCGCGAGGGGCCGGTCGGCCTGGATCCGGCGGCAGACCTCGAGACCGTCGAGGCCGGGCAGCATGAGGTCGAGCACGACGAGATCGGGCTGGAACCGCTCGCAGAGGCTGACGCCGCCCGGGCCGTCACCGGCGGTCTCGACGGCAAAGCCCTCGCTCCGCAACCGGCTGGCGACCGCATCGGCGATCAGCGCCTCGTCCTCAATGACAGCCACTCGGCGCATCGGTCTCATCGTAAGGATCAGATCTGCGCGAGTCCCGTCGGAGATGTGGAGATTCGGTGCAGATGACTCAGTCTTGCGGACGGCGCAGGAGTTCTACCGCCATCCTGCTCATCGCCGCCAACGGGACCGTGACAGCAATCCGCTGCACGATCCCGTTCCACGGCTCGATCACCCGGCTCGCAAAGAGCGTCATCAGTCCGGCTGACGCGACCGCGCTGGCGATCGCGGGTCCCTGCAACCGCGTCCACTGCGGGTCGCCGCGAAAGCGCCGGGCGAGCAACAACGGCGCCGCGCCGAGGCACGCGTAGATCACGCCGCTGGCGATGTCGTGCCCATCGTTCCGCCACGACTGACCTTCGACACCGTCGGGCGGTGAGAGCAACTGGCGGTCGCGCCGCAATGCGCCGGCCACCAGCGTTGCCAGGCCCGCCATCTTGACGAGCCACGGGCCGGGACCGGCGCGCCGCGCGCCGCCGAGCGCGTCCTCGAGCGCGGCGCCGAACAGCACGGTCCCGGTTCCGAGCCCGAGGAAGCCGCCGATCATCAATTCGGGCCGCCACGCGTCGGGCGCGGCGAGACCGCTCAGGTGCTGGCGCGTCACCGTGTACCCCTCATGCCGCCGTGACGAGCAGACGACCCACGCGGTCGTGAAGATCGCCGGTCCGGCGATGCCGCCCAGCACTCGCGCGTCGCGTCTCCGTCGGGCCACGGGCGGCGAGCGTATCCTCGAAGTGGAACGCGCCGACCGGAGGGGGGCGACGGAGCTTGTGATCCGGCGGTTCATCGACCGGGCGCTCGGAGGACTCGCGTTCCTCGTCTCCCGGGCCGCGTTTCGAACTGTCGAGATTCGCGGATTCGGGCACGTCCCGCGCCACCGGCCCGTCCTCATCATCGCCAACCACTTCAACGGCTTCGTCGACCCCGTGCTGGTGGCGGCGGCG
>JBOGFL010000251.1:0-2269 GCA_050743285.1 Acidimicrobiia bacterium | reverse complement strand
CAATCGCGCCGGTCGTCGCATCCTCATCGACGCGCCGCCGATCACCGGTGATTTCGACTGGGCGCCGAGCCCGTGGATCGTCATCGCGGTCGGGGTCGCGTCCGTCGTCGTGATCGGTGCTCACGGGATTCGATCGACCCGGTGGGCGGGGATGCTCATGCTCGCGACCGGCCTGGCCGCGGCGTGGGCGGTTTCGCTTGCCCTGCTCGACGGCCCCGCGGGCCTCACCGACCCGGTTCTCGAGAATCACGAGTACATCCACGACGTGTCCGCCGTCGGAGCGGTCGGTGATTTCCTTGCCGGCTTCACCGATCGCATCGCCGGCTACGGCGTGCACGTCCAAGGTCACCCGCCGGGCATGGTGCTGGGCCTGTGGGGCTTGGACGGCCTGGGCCTCGGTGGCACCGGCTGGGCCGCCGCGCTCTTCGTTGCCGGTGGTGTCGTCGCGGTCCCGGCTGCGCTCATCGCCGCCCGCGAGGTCGCCGGCGAGGCGGCCGCCCGCCAGGCGGCCCCGTTCCTGATCCTCGCGCCCGTTGCGATCTGGGTCGCGAGCAGCGCAGACGCGCTCTACGCCGGGGTCGGCGCGTGGGCGGTGACGCTCGTCGTCCTGGCCACCGGCCGCGCCCGCGCCCGTAGCGATGTGCTCGCACTCGCCGGCGGGCTCCTCTTCGGTGTCTTGTGCTTCCTCTCGTACGGGCTCGTGCTCCTGGCCGCGATTCCGCTCACCGTCGCGTGGCGTCGCCGCCGGCTCCGCCCGGTCGCGCTGGCAATGATCGGCGCGCTCCCGATCTTCGTCATGTTCCTCGGCGCGGGTTTCTGGTGGATCGACGGGCTGCTGGCGACAAAGGATCGCTACTTCGCCGGTGTCGGATCCCGGCGACCGTACGTCGTCTTCCTCATTGCGAACCTCGCCGCGTTCGCCGTCGCGCTCGGACCTGCGATCGCGGTTGCGCTGAGTCGCCTGCACGATGCCCGCTTGTGGCTCCTCGTCGGCGGCGCGCTCACGGCCGTGGCGCTCGCCGATCTGAGCGGGATGTCGAAGGGCGAGGTGGAGCGCATCTGGGTGCCCTTCACGCCCTGGGTGCTGCTGGCCGGCGCGGCGCTCGTGTCTCGAGCACCGATGTCCGCCGCGCCCTGGTTGGGTCTGCAGGCCGGCGCGGCCGTCCTCGTGGCAACCTTGATCCGGACACCCTGGTGATGACCGAACGGACCGCCACTCGAGCCGCGCGCATCCTCGTCGTCGAGGATGACCCGAACGTCGCAGAGGTCGTGTCGCGGTACCTCGAGCGCGAGGGCTACGACGTCGAGCACCTGAGCGACGGCCGCGAAGCGCTGGCGCACGCCGGAACCGCGCTGCCCGACCTCGTCGTCCTCGACCTGATGCTCCCCGGGCTGAACGGGCTCGAGGTCTGCCGACGACTCCGTTCCATCGCGGCAGTGCCCGTGGTCATGCTCACGGCTCGCTCCGACGAGGAGGACCGCATCGCGGGCCTCGAGCTCGGAGCCGACGACTACGTGGCCAAGCCCTTCTCGCCGCGCGAGCTGACGGCCCGGGTCAAGGCTGTTCTCCGCCGGGCGCAGCTGCCGCTGGGTGGGCCGGAACCCGTCGGGCTGATCAAGGCGGGCGACCTCGAGGTCGATCTCGCTGCCCGCGAGATCCGCCAACACGGAGCTCCCGTTACGCTCACGGCGCGCGAGTTCGACCTGCTCGCCTTCCTTGCCCGCCACCCCCGGCAGGCGTTCGGTCGGGACGAGCTCCTCGAGCGGGTGTGGGGGTACTCGTACGGTGACACCTCGACGGTGACCGTGCACATGCGGCGGTTGCGGGAGAAGGTCGAGGCCGACCCATCGAAGCCCAAGAGGCTGGTGACGGTATGGGGCGTCGGGTACCGATTCGACCTGTAGGCGCGGGCGTGACCGTCGTGCCGGCCGTGGGCGCCGCACTCGCGGGCCTCGTCGCGGCGACGACGTCGATGTCGCGCGCCGATGCGCTCGAGCTCGTCGCGCTCGCCGCGGGCACGGCGGCCGTAGCCGGAATTGCGGGCGCCTGCGTCCTGCATGCGTTGCGCCGCCGATCCCTGACGACCCAGGTCGTCGGGCTGGCGCTGGTTGCGGTCGGATCGCTCACCGTGGGCGTCTGGGTCGCCGCCGTGTTCATGTTCATCTCGGGCCGTGACCTTGCTGAGCTGGCGGTCATGCTCATCGCGGCCGGCAGTATGTCGGTGGCCGCCGCACTCGTGCTCGGCCGAAGAGTGGGCAGCGCCAGCAC
>JBOGFL010000250.1:0-2511 GCA_050743285.1 Acidimicrobiia bacterium | reverse complement strand
ACCCCGAAGACCACCATCCCCGCGGCAATGGCGATCACCAGGAACCGGAACTTCAGGCTCGATCCGACGATCCAACGAAACACGGCTGGAGGCCCCCCTGGCCGGTCAGTGTCCGACCTCGAACTCGGTCCCGTACAGCTCGGCCACGCCGACGCTCACGACGTCAGTACCCGAAGGTGGACCGTCCGACAGCACCGCCAGATCGCCCTCGACGTAGTCGACACTGACGGGGTGTCGCACGTAGCTCAGGGGTTCGGGGCTGGTGTACACCCAGGTCTCGCCGTGCGCGCCGTAGATCAGGGAAGAGTAAGGAACGACCTTGTGCAAGGTGCCGCTGCCCGACAAGGTCGTCTCGACGCGTACGCGTTGTCCGGGGACCAGTTCGCGCCCCGCGCTCTCGATAACGTCATAGTAGAGCGCCCCGGTCGTCTGTTGGGCGTCGCCAGCAGCCGGCGCCTCCACCGGTGTGGCCATCAAAGCGGCATCCAGGTCGTCGCCGGCCAGGACCAGCGCGGATTGGCTCCGGTCCACCTGCTGCAGGTCACTTTCGTTGAGCGGCACGCGGACCCAGGTGGGGCCGATGTCGGCGACCTTGTCCGCCGGCGAGGGCACGACCTCACCTCCCGGCGTGCGCTTTCTGGTTACCTCCACCTCACGAACCGCGACCGTCTCGATGCCGAGCCGTTCGGCCGCCTTCGGCGTCAAGATGACGCGACTGAGGTCCGTTCCCTCGATATGCTCGACCGTGGCCGGTTCGATCTTGGTCGGAGTATCTGCATCTGAGCACGCCGATATCTGCAGGCCGGCGAACAGCAGCGCTACGGCGCTCGTCTTACGCGGCATGTAATTCCCTCCCACGCACCTCGGGTTCAGGGCCAGACCCCAAAGACAAGTACAGGGCAGGTACGACGAACAGATAGAGCAATGTCGAAGTGACGAGCCCACCCAGAACCACAACGGCCATTGGGTGCGCTATCTCGAGACCGGCGATATCGCCGAACAGCACCAGGGGCAGGAAGGCCGCTGCGGTCGTGACGGCGGTGATCAAGATCGGCGCAAACTGCTCCCGTGCCCCGCGCAGGACCAGCCCGCGACCGAAGGCCTCGCCTTCGTGTCGCTCGAGATGCTGATAGTGCTTGATCAGCACGATCCCGTAACGCGCCGCGATCCCCAACACCGCGAGAAATCCGGCGAGCGAACCGAGCAAGAGCGTGCCGCCACCCAGCGCCGCCGCCAGCGCCCCGCCGACCAGGGCCGCAGGCAAGGCCAGGAAGGCTAGCGTCGCCAGGCGCCAGCTCCCGAAGCACGCCTGCAGGAACAGGAAAATCCCGATGGCGGCCGCGAGCGCAAACGCGAGCAGGCGGTTTCGGGCAGCCTGCCGGTCGGCGTAATTCCCGAGCACCTCCGCATGGTACTCGAGTGGCCACTGGATTTCGTTTAGGCGACGGTCGACCTCGGCCGCGACCGCAACCGGATCACCATCACGCACGTTGGCTTCGACGTCCAGCCGACGCGATACGGCCTCACGCCTTATGACGTTCAGATTCGGCACGATGCGCACGTCAGCCACATCCCCCAAGCGCACGTGGCCGCCGCCGGGGGCGTCGATCAGAAGCTCGCGGATGCTCGTCAGGCTGTCGCGGGTTCGAGGCGTGCCCCACACTACCACCTCGAACACCTTCTGTTCCTCGAACAGATCGCCGACGTGAAGTCCTGAGAGCAGTGCGGCCTCCGCCCGACGCACGTCGCCCGGCTTGATGCCATAGCGTTGGGCCTTTTCGAGGTCGACCTCGATCTCCACGACCGGCTCCTCGATCTGGTCCTCCACCATCGCCTCGCTCAAACCGTCGATCTCCGCCAGCAACTGCCTCACCTCTTCGGCTTTACTGCGAAGGATGTCCAGATTGTGGCCGTAGATGCGTACCGTAACGTCTGCTTCTTCTTCCTCGGCAAGCGTCGCGTCGAACCGCTCTTGCGGATACGTCAGCACATCGATGTCAAGCCCGGGGTAGCCGTCGACCACGCCCTCAATGGCAGTCACCGTGGAGTCGTAGTCGGCCTCGGGATCGATGCTGACCCAGAGTTCGGCAGAATTGATACCGACCGGTTCATCCGAGGCCATCACGGCCCGCCCCACGTGAGCCGCGACGTTTTGGACCCCCGGAACGGATCGCAGCTCAACACTCGCTTTTGTGGTGATCCGGTTCATGGCCGGACGTGACGTGCCGGGCGAAGCCTCCCAATTCACCAGCAGATTCGTGTCCCGGTACGAAGGGACGAGCTGCCGCTCGAGTGCTGGCAACGCCGCGAGGCCGGCCAACACGATGATACCGGCGACGGCGTACGCTGGCGTCGGTGCCTGGATAAGTCGCGCGAGCACCCGGTCGTAGCCGCGCTGTAGCCAGCGGATGAGCGGGGACTCGCGCCGCTCGAGCGGTGCTTTGGGGAGAAGAAACGGGCTCAGTGCCACCGTGCCGGTCAGAGCGACCACCGCGGAAGCTACCACCGCAG
>JBOGFL010000249.1:0-5822 GCA_050743285.1 Acidimicrobiia bacterium | reverse complement strand
GCAGGTAGACGATGATCCCCGGGATGATGAACAAGAGGAAGCCGATGCCGGCGGCGATGCCGAAGACGATCGACGCCCCGATGTAGACCGGGAACCCCTCGAACTGAAACAGGTCGGCTACCTCGGGTCTTTCGCCTGCGGTGACCTTCAGCGCGACTCTGATCCACCCCAGTGAGATCAGCAGGGCGATGATCCACCCGACGATCTGGATGATGAGACGGAGAATGAAGTTGTCGATCGGAGCCGCGATCAGCGAGAAGACCAGGTTGATCACAAAGACGATGATCGCCAGCAGGATCAGCGGGCCGACGTTCTTCCAGAAGCCGCGCCAGCCGTAGCTGACCGCGTCGCCGATACTGAACGTGTTCAAGGGAACCCCCCTCGGGCTGGGTAAGGACGAGGCAGGCTACAACAGGCTCTCGATGCGTGCCGGGAACTCTCAGTCCTTGAGCTCGATGAGGATCTCCCGATAGCGCTGCCTGCCGGTGTTCACCGCGGTCTCGACCCCGCCCCGCTCGATGTAGATGGCGTTGCCGGGCACGACGTCGGCCTCGATGTACTCGTTGTAAGGCCCTTGGCTGTCGGGCTCGGGATCGCCGACGATGCGATCGCCTTCGAGCTGGACGAGGATGTAGTCGAGATCGTGGCGGTGAACCGCGGACTTGCCGCCGGGCGGCAGATCCATCTCCCAGATCCGGACCCGGTCGTTCTCGAAAAGCATGCGGGTCGCCACGTCACCGAGCTCTCTCATCGGTCACCCCCCGATTTCACGTGCGGGTCGCTGCGGATAGCCCTCCGGAAGGAGGAACACGCCGTTGTCGGTCCCGTAATACACCTGCCAGCCGTGATAGCCGCGGTACGCGCGCTCGTCGGCGAGCAGCACGCGGGCATACGCCTGAATTGCCGCAACGTAGTCGTCGCTGGGGTTGTAGCCGTACAGCGCCTGGTCCATGTCTTCGGGTCCGCCGCGAGCGTCGAGATACCGACCGGCGGCCAGGATGGCGTCGCGATTGTTGTTGATGTCGCCCTCGCCGTAGGCGTCCCAGGTGCTCTGGATGAACTGCATCGGCCCCTGCGCGCCCGCGGTGCTCGTCCCCTGGATGCGCCCGAGGCGCGTCTCGACGAAGTGGATCGCGGCCAGGTACGCCCACGGGATCCCGCTCGCCCCTTCTGACTCCCGGTAGTAGCCGAGGAGCTCGTCGGCGGGTGCGGGTGCTGCGATCGTCCACGGGGGTAGATCGGTCGGGGGCGGTGCATCGGTGGCGAGGGCAGCCAGAGCGTCGCCGGCGGCGACATTGCTCGCGACCGCGTCGCGCACGTCGGCCGGCACCGCCGCGATGACCTGCGGCGCCCACTCCGGGTGCACCCGCAGCGTCCGGTAAGCGTTCTGTTGTTCCCACGCCGCCTGCTGCTCCTCGTCGGCGTCGGCCGCGGCGTCGCGCACGGTCTGCTCGGCCCGACCCAGGGCGCGAGCGGCTGCGTTCGCCGAGGCCGGCGTCTTGACCTGCCAGGGCTCGGTGATCGGCACGGACTCGGGTTCGGACGACTCGGGGACGGTGTCGGTCGCACCTCGAGGCGGGTGCTGCGCATCTGACGAGTCCGATGAACTGCCGCTGCTGCACGCGCCGAGGAGCACGAACGCGGCGAAGGCGACCCGGCGCATCCGTCAAGGGTGACACGTCGCGACACGTAGGCTGGGGCGGTGGTCGCGACTCCTTCCACCATGGTGCCGCTCGGCACCGAAGCCCCCGACTTCGAGCTGCAAGACCCCGACGGCCGGGTGTGGGCACGCGATGACTTCGCCGGCGCGCCCGCGCTGCTCGTGATGTTCATCTGCAATCACTGCCCGTACGTGAAGCACATTCGCCGCGAGCTCGCCCTGCTGACACGGGATCTGGCCGGCCGGGGTGTCGCGGTTGTCGGCATCCAGAGCAACGACGCCGACGCCCATCCTGACGACGCCCCCGAGCGGATGGCCGAGGAGGCGCGCACGGTCGGCTACACGTTCCCGTATCTCTACGACGAGAACCAGGCGGTCGCAAAGGCATACAAGGCGGCATGCACGCCTGACTTCTTCGTGTTCGACGCCGACCGTCGCCTCGCCTACCGCGGCCAGTTCGATGACAGCCGCCCGAGCAGGGACACCCCGGTCACCGGTTTCGACCTGCGCGCCGCCGCGGACGCGGTTCTTGACGGCCAGCCCGTCCCCGACCCGCAGAACCCGAGCATGGGCTGCAACATCAAGTGGAAGCCCGGGAACGAGCCGGACTACTTCTGAGCCACTGCCACCGAGCATGTGACAACTCGCGCGGATTATCCGCGCTGAACGTCAGACGCTCGAAGAAGACGAAGCGGGGCGGAAGGCCAGCAGCGCGACCGATTCGTTGACCGGTTCGAGGACGATCTCGACGGGAAGGTCGAGCGCGAGCGCGGCGGGGTGGAGGTCCGACAGCGAGCCGACCACCCGCACGCCCTCGTCGGTCTCGACGACCACCACCGCGTAGGGCGGTTCGAACGCGGGATCGATGGGCCGATGGGTGACGGTCCAGGTGAACACCCGGCCCCGCCCGGTCGACGGCTGCCACAACCACTGATCCGAGCCGCACGCCGCGCACAAAAAACGGGGCGGGTGGCGCCACGTCGAGCAGGCCAGGCAGCGCTGGAAGTGGAGCCGCCCGGCGGCGGCGTGCGCGTAGAACTCGGCGTTCAGGCCCACCGGTTGTGGGATGAGCCGGTCGGTCACGCGCGACCCAGGATCGCGAGGCTGCCGTCGCCGAAGTCGCCCCACCCGGTGACCAGGCCGATCTCGGCGTCGGCGACCTGCGCCTCGCCCGCGGTGTGGCGCAACTGGCGGGTCGCCTCGATCAGATGGTTCATGCCCCACATGTGCCCCTGCGAAAGCAGACCGCCGTGGGTGTTCAACGGGAACTCGCCGTCGAGGGCAATGCGGCCGTCGCGCACGAATGGGCCAGCCTCGCCTCTCGCGCACAACCCGAGCGCCTCGAGCTGGAGCAGCACGACATACGTGAAGCAGTCGTAGATCTCCAGGAAGTCCATCTCCTCCGGCCTCACGCCCGCCATCCCGAAGGCTCGCGGCGCCGCGTCGGTCAGTCCGATGCGGAAGAGGTCGGCGCGGCTCGCGATGTCGTCGGCCGGGTAGGGATGGCCCTCGGCGGCGCCGAGGATCGTGACCGTCGGATGCGGCAGGTCGCGAGCGCGGTCCGTAGTGGTCACGATCACCGCGTTGGCACAGTCGGTTTCGAGGCAGCAGTCGAATTTCCGGAACGGCTCGGACACCCACGGGGCCGCGAGATAGTCGTCCATCGTGAGCGGCCGGCCGCGCATCAGCGCCTTCTCGTTGAGCTGCGCGTTGGCGCGGCAAATGAGCGCGATCGTGCCGGTGTCGGTCTCAACGGTTCCGTAGAGCTCGCGGTAGCGCATGCAGATCCAGCTGTACATCTGCGCCGCGCTCCGGGCCCCGTACGGAAGGTAGAAGTCGATGACGTTGTCGCCGACCGCGCTGGCGTCGAGGCCGCGTCGCGGTCGGGCCACTCCGGGACGAGGCCGGAGGGCGGAGTATCCGTTCCAGCCGGTGACGAGCAGCACAGTGCCGGCGACGCCGCTGCCCACCGCCAGCGCCGCGCTCTGCAGCCCGGCCAGCACGCTGGCGCCGCCCATGTGGCTGGTCACCGCGTAGCTGAGGTTGTCGATGCCGAGGTTGGCGGCCAGCTCCTCGGACGAGGCGTACCCGGGGGGCGGGACGATGCCGTCGATGTCGGCGGTCGTCAGACCCGCGTCGGCGATCGCGTCCCGCGACGCGTGCAGCATCAACTCGAGGGGGAGGTGCGGTGTGCCCCGCACGTAGTCGGTCTCACCGACGCCAACGATCGCGGTTCGACGAGAGAGGGTCACGGCGAGCGATCGTAGGTGCTGCCTTCGAGCTCGCGGGGCACCACGAAGCCGGTGAGCCGGGCGCGTCCCGGCCCGAGATCACGCCACGAATCGTCGAGCAGCACGAGCAACGCCAGACCGGCAGTCGGGAACTTGGACTCCATGCGGGCGTGCGCGTCAGCGTCGCCACTGCCCACCAGCTCGAGCGCGAGCTCTTCAGTCCCCGGGTTGTGGCTGATCAGCATCACCGAAGGAACCGCGTCGTCGATGTCTCGCAGGCGCGTCCGAAGGTCGGATGCACCCGCGCCGTACAGGTCGCGCTCGACGCTGATCGTCGTGCCCTCACCGAGCACCGGGAGCAGGTGCGCCAGCGTCTCGCGCGTCCGTAACGCGCTGGAGCAGAGGACGAGCGCGGGGCTGATCGACTCGGCCCGCAGATAGGACGCGATCAGCGCGCCGGACCGGTGCCCGCGCGCGGTCAGCGGGCGCTCGGGGTCGGGGAGCGGCTCGCTCCAGTCCGACTTCGCGTGGCGCAGCAGGTAGAGATGTTTCACGGCGGAGGTCAGGTCACCGGGAACGGCAGATCCAGCCACCACGGGCGGTCACTGGTCTCGATGTGGACGACCCACTTCACCCACCAGAAGCCCCGGCGGCCCGGCGCGACGAGGCGCAGCGGGTAGCCGTGACCGGGGCTCAGCGGCTGACCGCCGGCGCGGGTCGCGAGGAGGAGGTCGCCGGCGTCGCCCAAGGGGAACCGACGGGAGTATCCGGTATGTGACGTGACGAGCAGGCTGCGACCCGACGGCGACTCGCCGAGCAACCGGTCGACCCGGACCCCGCGCCATCGCTGCGTCGCGTACCAGCCGCCGGTGCAGTCGATGGTCGCCTCGATTTCATCGTCGAACCGCGCCAGCTCGCGGTACGGCCAGATCCTCTCGCCGTCGCCATCGACCTGCAGTTCCCAGTCGTCGGCGTCGATGGTCGGCACGGTGTCGTTGAACCACTGCGTGACCGGCATCGAAAGCGGGGTCGTGCGAGCCCTGTTCGTGCGAACCGGTGAGACGGCGATCGGCGCCGGGGAGGCCGATGACGGCCCCGGCCCTTCGAAGGCCACGTAGGCAGCGACCGCTCCGCCTGCGAGCGCGCCCGTCCGAAGGACCTGGCGGCGGGATAGGTCGGTGCGGTGCACGCGCTCACGCCGCGTCGCCGCGTGCACGATCAGCAACGGCATCGACACGAGCGCGGCCGCGACGTGGATCTGCAACGTATCGACCGGCCCGACCTCGATCAGGAGGCCGGTCGAGTGAAGGAAGCCGCTGACGAGCGCGACGACGACCAGGCCCGCAAACAGGAGCGACTCTTCCCGGTGGGGGCGGTCGCGGCGCATGCTCCGCCGGACGACCACCGACTTCCACGGTGCGAGCGCCACGATCGCGATCCCGAGCACGCCGTGGGCCACCACAACCCATTGAACCCATTCCGTGCCGACCGCGTACGCACCGATCCCGGTCGCCAGCGCGAGCGGAAGTAGCAAGAGCAGGGCGAGGTTCGTGCGGCGGCCCGCCATGTGTCGAGTGTAGGAACGATGCTCGGCCTGTACGCTCCAGCCCATGTCCGCCGGGACGCGGCCGCCGCCGCCTGACCTGGTGCGCATGCGCGGCGACCGCATGGCGCGCTTGCAAGGCGAGATGGCAACGCAAGGTGTCGACGCGCTCCTCCTCTTGGGCAACAGCAACGTGCAGTACGCCACCGGCGCTTTCGGTCCGACGTCCGACGCCGGCCGAGCGAGCCAGTTCCGGCCCGTGGCGCTGCTGCGCGCGGGTGATGACGCCGCTCATGTGTTCACGCCGTATCCCGAGGGGCTTCCCGCCGAGTTGCCCGCCGACCACCGACACGGGCCCGTCTACCCGGAGCTCGACGCGGGCGTGGCC
>JBOGFL010000248.1:0-7286 GCA_050743285.1 Acidimicrobiia bacterium | reverse complement strand
CTCCACGTCCTGATGGTTCCTGAGCCGGTCGCGATCGCACGCGTGCACGCTCGGGTCGCGTCCGGCGGGCACGACGTCCCCACCGAGAAGATCACTGCCCGCTACCAACGGCTGTGGGCACTCGTGGCCGATGCGGTCGGGATCGTCGACACCGCCACCTTCTGGGACAACGCACGTCGGGACGGACCCGAGATCGTTGCGCTGTTCGAAGACGGCTTGGTCGTCGGCGACCCGTCATGGCCCGCCTGGACTCCACCGGATCTCAACTCGGTGGCCCGCTGGAGACCGAGCCCGAAGACAAAGACCGCGGAGGCCGGGGCCTGATGCCTGATCAGGTGCGGAACTTGTAGACCTTGTTCTGGCCTCCGCCGGCGACGAACAATTTGCTGCCGTTCCGGGTCAGGCTCATACCAACGGGGTTCGTGAATGGTTGGGTTCCGCCGTCGGTCTCAGCCTGGTAGACGCCTGCGCGCGTGAACTCGAACACGAGGCCCGCGTCGTTGTCGCCGACGTAGATACGTCGCTTGCTCGCGGTGATCCCCCACGGGTCCTCGAACGTCAACACCGAGCCGCCGGTCCACGTGTCCCACTCGCGCACGAAGTCGCCCTGACGGGTGTAGACGACGACGCGGTCATTGGCGTCGTCGGTCACGTACACGTCGCGATTCTTCGGGTCGATCACGATGCCCTTGAGCCTGGGCGCGTCGACACCGGTGACCGGCCAGTCGTCCTTGTAGACACCGTTCTTCGAGAACCGCACGACGCGCTCCGCGAAGATCTCGACGACGTAGACGTCACCGTTCTTGGGGTCGACGGCGACGTCGTACGGGACGAAGAGGGTTACCGGGCCGTCGCCCGAGACCGATCTGACGAAGGCGCCGTTCTGCTTGAACGCGACGATCTTGTTGTTGTTGGACGACGCGACCCAGACCCGTTTGCGCTTGGTGTCGACCTCGATCCCGTAGGGCCGGTCGAGTGACGCGGGGACGCCGGTTCCGAACTCGGTGAGGAACGACGTGTCGGGCGCGAACTTCTGCACGCGGTGGCCGAAGTCGTCACCCACGAAGATGCGGCCCTCCGCATCCACGCCGACGCCGGTCGCGATCTGGAACTGACCGTCGCCGGTGCCGCTGCTGCCCCACGTCGTGAGCGGCTCGGGGTCGAGAACGGCGCCGGCCGGCGCCGCGAGCGCCCCGACCGCGATGAGCGCGGCCCCGACAACCAGGAGAGTTCGTCGCATGGGCCGCGATGCTAGGCCTCCCACAGCGCCGCCGGCACCACTCGGTGACAGCCCCTCCCCACTCTTCGTGTCGGCCGTCAGCGACCGTCAGAGGGCGACGAGGTCGAGCAGGCGACCGTCGTCGCCGGGCGCGGCGAGCAGCGTCAGGCCCACCGGTGCGCCGTCGACCGGCGCGGCGAGAATCGACACCGCGGGCGCTGATGCCAAACCGGCGAGACTCGACAGATGGCCGGCCGTGAGCCGCGCCTTCTGTAGTTCTTCGGGGCCGGCGGTGCGAAGCGGCGCCAACCCGGCCGTCGGAAACGCGAGCACGCCGCCGTCGCCGAGTGCGTCGAGCACCGCCTCGGCGATCGTCGCCCGGCGCGTCTCCGCCGCCCGCTTCTGGTCGATCGTGACCGTGGCGGCGTGCTCGAAACGCTCCCCCACCCCGGGACCGAACTGGGGGTCGTGGCTCTCGATCCACGGCCCGTACGCCTGCCAAACCTCCACGCTCTGGATGTCGCTGAAGGCCTGCATCGCGTCGTCGTAGGTACCGGGGTCGTCGAACAGTCGCACCGTTTCGATCGCGCACTCCTGCTCGCGCGCCAGCGCATGGGCGGCGGCCGTCAACGACTCCCCGATCGCCGGCTCGACCCGAGCCCGCGCGTCGCTGACGAGCCGGATCGACGCAACGGGTCGTCGCGTCTCCGCCGCCGACCGATCGAGGAGCACGCGCGCCGCAGCGGCTAGCAGACGAGCGTCGGTCGCCAGGACGCCGACGGTGTCGAACGACGACGCGAGCGGCAACACACCGTTGGTGCTGATCGCACCCCACGTCGGGCGGTAGCCGACGAGTCCGCAGTAGGACGCCGGGATCCGGATCGATCCGAGGGTGTCGGTGCCGATCCCGAGGTCGGCGAGCCCGGCGGCGACGGCCGCGGCGGGGCCACTCGTCGAGCCGCCCGGGTTGCGATCCGGCGCCGCGGAGTTGACCGGCATCCCGAAATGGGCGTTGTCGCCACTCAGGCTGTACGCGAACTCGGCGCACACCCCCTTGCCCACGACGTCGGCGCCCGCCTCGAGCAGCCGCGCCACGCAGCGAGCGTGATGGGCCGCGGGCGGGTGAGTGCTCGCCCACACCAGGTTGCCCGCACCGGTCACCGTGCTTTGCACGTCGATGACGTCCTTGACGGCGACGCGCCGGCCTTCGAGCGGTCCGCCTCGGCGTCCTTCGATCCGAACCGGTGGACCCGGCACGAAGGCTCCGACCGGGTCATCGGGCGACGGGTGGGTCGCGGCCACCGGATCTGACTAGCAGAGTTGAGCGAACCGAGAAGTAGCCGTTCTCGCGTACGTGGACGTCGCCGTCGTTGCGGACGGCGGTGGGCCGTTTGACCGCCCAGTCGACGAGGGTCTCGTCCCGGTGGACCGCGCGCATCACCACCCGAGATTTCAGGAGTGGGAGCCGAGATCGCGCCACTTCGTCGACGAGATTGCAGCCGATCCGGTCTCGTGGGTGGGAACGTGGGAACGCGCTTGGCGGATCTCGAGGGTTTACTCGACGAGGCCAGCTTTTCGCGTGACAAGGTGGGCGCGTCGGAGGCCGACGGACTCCGAGGCGCGGTCCCCGAAAATCGAGCAACCGGAGTCAAACCCGTGATCATGATCGCCTCGGCGGACTTCGACGGACTCGAGGGCCGTGCACTCACCACTGCGTATCACGAGGAGCTCCGCACGCGTTTTCCCACGGACTACGACCCCGCCCGCGGCCTTCCCGCGACCGCGCGAGACCTCAAATCTCCGAGCGGCCTGTTCCTTGTCGCTCACGACGAAGGCGTCCCGGTCGGCTGCGGGGGTCTCAAGATGCTCGATGCCGCGACCGGTGAGATCAAGCACATGTTCGTGAAACCAAGCCATCGCGGCCGTGGGATCGGCGCGCAGATCCTGAGCGCGCTCGAGGACCGCGCTCGCGAATACGAGTTCCGTCGGCTCGTCCTCGACACCAGCGAGTACCTGACCGAGGCGATCTCTCTTTACCGGCGCAGCGACTACGTCGAAAGCGAGGCCTACAACTCCAACCACTACGCGACCCACTGGTTCGAGAAGCAGTTGGGCGCGCCTCAGCCGCACCCGTGAGCACGCGAGAGGACGCGACACGCCTCCGCCATACGTTCCCGATCGAGGCGGGTGATCAGACGGCGGAAGCTCGACTTCCTGACCGAGTGGAGGTTGTCGAAGCTTGCGACACACGCTTCGGGCATGCCGTCCTCCCGACCGAGGGGCAACTCGCTCGTCAGTCCTCGGACAGTTCGAGTGCAGGCGGCGACCACTACCGCGCCGACCCGGTCGGCCACCGGGTCCCGCGTGAGCACGAGGACGGGGCGATCACCACCCGGCGTCGCCGCCCACCAGACTTCTCCCCTCACCACGCCGGCGTGGTGCTCCAGGCTTCGGGGTCGTCGGCGAGCGCGAGCTCCGCGTCGGTGAGCGGAAGGCGCTCGTACTGCTGCGCGTCCCGCTCACAGGCGAGGTCGTAGAGATACACCTCGATCGCGCGCCGAATGGCCTCCGATCGAGACGGATACGTACTCGGCACGAGCTCGTCGATGCGCCGCAGCAGCTCATCGGGCAACCGCAGGGCGATCTGCCTTGTCAGACGAACAGTATACCATCCTGGTATACAAGGCCGAAGCGCACAACGCAACGAGAACCTGTTCTCGCCGTAGGCTCGGCCGGTGCCCGCGGCGTCACCCGATGATCTGACGCGACACGCGCAGGACGTGCTCGACCGCAACCGGCGCGGCGACTGGACCTGCCCGTCGAACGACCTCTACCCGCACCAGTGGCTGTGGGACTCGTGCTTCACCGCGATCGGCCTGGCCCGCACCGACCCGCTCCGGGCCGCTGGCGAGCTGCGGGCGCTGCTCCGCGGGCAGTGGGCAAACGGGATGCTGCCGCACATGATCTTCGCCGAGGGCACCCATGACGTCGGCAGCCGGCGCCTCTGGCAGTCGACGCGCAACCCGGCCGCGCCCCGCGACATCGAGACCTCGTGCATCACCCAGCCGCCAATCGCGGCGATCGCGACCGAGCGGGTCGCCAACGCACTCTCCGACGCCGACCGACGCGCGTTTCTATCCGACCTCTATACCCGGGTCGTCGACTACCACCGGTGGCTGTACCGGGAACGCGACCTGCGCGGCACCGGCCTCGTCACCCTGATCCACCCGTGGGAGTGCGGTCTCGACAGCACTCCCCCGTGGATGCGGGCCCTGGCCCGGATGCCGCAGCCGCCGTGGATGCGGCTCGTGTCAACCCTGCGGCTGGCCGGGGTGGTGCGCTTCTTCCGCCGCGACACCAAGTACATTCCCGCCAACGAGCGGGCGAGCGACGACGACGGCCTGCGAATGCTCGTGCTCGCCCGGCGTATCAGACGGTTCGACTGCGAGTTCCGGCGACTGCCGACCGAGACGACGGTGCAGATCGAGGACGTCGCGTTCAACTCGTTCCTCGTCGTCGCCAATCAGGCGCTGACCCGGATGGCCGCCGTGCTCGGCGAGACGATCGACCCCGAGCTCGCCCGCCGGTTCACCGCGACCGAGAGTGCGCTCGAGGAGCTGTGGGACGAGGAGACCGGGCAGTACTACTCGCGTGACGCGGTGAGCGGGGAGCTGCTCGCGGTACCGACGGTGGCGACGTTCCTTCCCCTGTGGACGGGCGTGCCGGGGGAGGAACGGCAGGCGCGACTGCTGGCGCTCGTGCAAGAGCCGTCGCCGTACTGGCCGCGCTACCCGGTGCCGAGCGTGGCGACCGACGCCGATGCGTTCGACGAGGACCGCTACTGGGACGGGCCGACGTGGATCAACACGAATTGGGCCATCATCGAGGGACTCGAACACATCAACGCGACCGGCGCCGCCAACGAGCTCCGCCGGCGGACGATCGATCTCGTCGACCGGAGCGGATTCGCCGAGTACTTCTCGCCACTCGACGGTGAAGGGTTCGGGGCCGAGGACTTCTCCTGGAGCGCGGCGTTGACGCTCGACCTGGTCCAGGCCCGCGTCTGACCGCGCAAGCTGCCGGATACCGTCTGGCGAGTGGATCTGGCGCTGCTCCTCGACATGGCGGTGCGGGACGCGCCCGACCGGCACGCCATCACCGACGCCGACGGCACGACGCTGACGCGGGGCGAGCTGATGACAGCCGCTCGGCGCGCCGCGACACGCTTTAGCGCTCTCGGCGCATCGCGAATCGGGTACCTGGCGACGAACGGCCGGGCGCTCCCGGTATCGCTCTTCGGGGCCGCGCAGGCCGGTGTGCCCTTCGTTCCCATCAATTACCGGCTGTCGGACGAGCAACTCGCCGACGTCATCGCGCGGGAACCGTCAATGGCTTTGGTCGCGACTCCCGATGCCCGGGGCCGGGCGCCGCTCAGCCAGGTCGAGACGGTCGTCGCCCCCGCCGACCTGCTCGCGGGGACAACGGCTGCGGGCGACGACAGTTCGTTCGAGCTCGTCGATCCGGATTCGATCGCGGTGAGGCTCTACACGAGCGGGACGACCGCCGAGCCAAAGGCCGCCGTTCTCCGGCATCGCCATCTCACGTCGTACGTCATCGCGACCACAGAGTTCGGCGGCGCCGAGCCCGACGAGGCCGCGCTGATCAGCGTCCCGCCCTACCACATCGCAGGAGTGACGAGCATCATCAGCAATCTGTACTGCGGCCGGCGCATCGTCTACCTGGACACCTTCGACCCGGTGCGGTGGTGCGACGTGGCCCGGCGCGAGCGCATCACACACGCGATGGTGGTTCCGACCATGCTGGCGCGCATCCTCGAGTGCGCCGGCGACGAGGGCGTCCCGACGCTCCGGTCGCTGGCGTACGGAGGTGCCAAGATGCCGACACCCGTTATCGAGCGCGCGTTGGAGCGCCTCCCCGACGTCGACTTCACCAACGCGTACGGGCTCACCGAAACGAGCTCCACCATCACGGTGCTCGGGCCCGACGAGCACCGGGCGGCAATGGCGACCGACGAGCCTCGGGTCCGGGCGCGGCTCAGCTCGGCGGGCAAGCCCGTACCCGGTGTCGAGATCGTGCTCCTCGACGAGCGCGGCCAACCCTGCGAACCGGGCGTCGTCGGCGACATCCTCGTCCGTGGGGAACAGGTCTCCGGCGAGTACGGCGAGTCCGCGTCGCTCGCCGCCGACCGTTGGTTCCCGACGCGCGATCGCGGCTGGCTCGACGAGGACGGCTACCTCTTCGTCGCAGGACGTTCCGACGACACGATCATCCGCGGCGGCGAGAACATCGCCCCCGCCGAGATAGAGGACGCACTCGAGCGTCATCCGGCGGTGAAGGAATGTGCAGTCGTCGGCGTGGCCGATGACGAGTGGGGACAGCGCATCGCTGCCGTGGTCGTTCGCCACCCCGGGCACTCCGTGTCCGCCGACGAGCTGCGCGCGTGGGTCCGCGATCGCCTGCGTGGCTCGAAGACGCCGGATCTCATCGAGTTCTGCTCCGAGCTCCCCTACACCGACACCGGCAAGCTGCTCCGCCGCGCGCTTCGGGACAGGTTCCACACCGCGAGGTGAGCGGGAGTGCCCGTCGCCGGTAGTACCGAGCCGCGTGGTTCTACGCGGCGGCGTTCGTGTCGAAGACGAAGTCGTTGATGAGGCGGACCAGCTCGAGGGGCTGATCGCTCTGAATGGCGTGGCCGGCGCCCTCGACCGTCTCCGCCCGCAGCCCGGGCAGACGCCGGACCATCTCGTCGACGTCGGCGTCGAGCACGAACGGCGACAAGGCGCCCCGCAGGAACAACGTCGGCACGGTGATCGCGCTCACGTCTTCCCACAGCGAGGTGAAGTCGGCCCAGTCCTCGCCGTCGTCGGCCCGGGGCCCGAAAAGGTCGTAGCGCCACGTCCAGCGCCCGTCGTCGAGCCGGCGCGCGTTGTGGCGCACGCCCCGCCGCACCGACGACGCCGAACGAAGCGGGCTGAGCTGCACCGCGGCGTCGGCGATCTCATCGAACGACTCGTAGATCGGCGGGCCCATGATGAGCGAGACCGAA
>JBOGFL010000247.1:0-4746 GCA_050743285.1 Acidimicrobiia bacterium | reverse complement strand
GTCTTCCCATGATCAATATGACCAATCGTCCCAATATTCAAATGCGGCTTCGTACGCTCAAACTTCGCCTTACTCATCTTCCCTTTGCTCCGCTTCCACTCCGGCGGCTCGACCGCCCGTTCGTTCGCCTTCTCTCAGCGGCCTCCGCCGCCGTAGCGCGCTCCGCGGGTGCTCCACTTCCACTCCGGCGGCTCGACCGCCCGTTCGTTCGCCTTCTCTCAGCGGCCTCCGCCGCCGTAGCTCGCTCCGCGGGTGCTCCGCTTCCACTCTTCTGTCTGGTCGCCCTCGCGACCTCGGGCTCCTAACGACGACGATCGGCCAAGCCGCCGTCGTCGCGGCCGGCTCGACCGCCGGTCCGTACACGTTCTGTTCTCCGACCTCCGCCGGCTTCGCTCGCTTCGCTGTAGCGGTGGCGGGACTCGAACCCGCGACGCCGCGATTATGAGCCGCGTGCTCTGCCATCTGAGCTACACCGCCGTGGAGCCTCCTTACGGACTCGAACCGTAGACCCCTTCCTTACCATGGAAGTGCTCTGCCAACTGAGCTAAGGAGGCTCGGACCGCCAAGGATAGCAACGGTCTCGCGGTACGTTCCCTGCACATGGAGATTTCGATCCGGCTCGTCGAGCCCGGCGACGCCGAAGCCCTCCGGAAGATCTACAACGTCGAAGTCGAGGACTCGACGGTGACGTTCGATCTCGTCCCGCGCACCCTCGACGACCAGGTCGAGTGGATCGAGCGCCACACCGGCGGTCACCCGGCGGTGGTCGCCGTCGACGCCTCGGGGGAGGTCGCCGGGTTCGGATCGCTGTCGCCGTACCGGGACCGCCCCGCCTACCGCCCCACGGTGGAGGACTCCGTCTACGTCCGCCGGGACCGTCAGGGTCACGGGGTCGGGCGGGCGCTCCTCCAGGAGCTGGTGCGGCTGGGCGCGGCCCACGGGTTCCACTCGATCATCGGCCGCATCGTCGGCGGCCACGAGGTTTCCATCGCGCTCCACGCCGGTTGCGGTTTCGAGATCGTGGGCACCGAACGGGAGGTCGGCCGCAAGCTCGGCCGATGGCTCGACGTCGTTCTGATGCAGCGGCTGCTGTAGCTCACACCGGGGCGCCGGGAAGCCTGAAGTACGTGCCGGTGTCGTCGCTGGTGTTCTTTCACGTACTGGAACCCGGAGTCGTCGCATCCGGTCACCAGCGACACGACCGCAACAAGACCGGCGAGACCAGCGAGGGCGTGCACCTGGCGTCGGCCAGAATCCCCCAGGCGAAACCTGGTTCAGGGTGCGGCGCCCGGTGCAGAAGAGTGGTGGGCCGGGCTGGATTCGAACCAGCGTAGCTCTCGCAGCAGTTTTACAGACTGCCCCCTTTGGCCACTCGGGTACCGACCCCGGGAACTGCCTAGAGTACAACCGATGCCGAGCTTCGACGTCGTGTCCGAGGTCGACATGCAGGAAGTTCGCAACGCGGTCGACCAAGCCAGCCGCGAGGTCGCGACGCGGTTCGACTTCAAGAACACCGGCACTTCGATCGAGCTGGGCGAGAGCTCGATCGAGCTCCACACCGAGAGTGACGCCCGTCTCGAGGCGCTGTACCGGGTACTCGAAGAGAAGCTGGTGCGGCGCAAGGTTTCCCTCAAGGCTCTTTCGCGCGGCAAGGTCGAGGAGGCCGCCAAGGGGACGGTGCGCCAGGTCGTGTCGCTCAACGTCGGGATCAACGACGAGAAAGCCCGCACCATCGGCAAGTTCGTCAAGGGCATGGGTATGAAGGGCGTGCAGCATCAGGTCCAGGGACAGCAGCTGCGCGTCTCGGGTAAGAAGCGCGATGACCTGCAGACGGTGATCGCGGCCCTGCGCGAGGAGGACTTCGGCATCCCCCTCCAGTACGTCAACTTCCGCGACTGAGCCCTTGTTCGTGCGTTCCGACGCACAGAGGCGGGCGGAACGCACGACACTGTCAGCTCACGAACTGTTGGGCGCGCAGGCGGGCGATGCGGTCCTCGGTCGGCGGGTGGGTGCGGAACAGGTTGGCGAACTGCACCCGACGGCCGGTCAGCGGGTTGATGATGTAGGCGGTCGCCCGGGCCGGGTTCACGTCCATCGGGACCTGCTTGGCGTAGGCCTCGATCTTCTGGAGCGCACGCGCCAGCGGCTCGCCGTCATGGACCAGGTCGGCGCCGGTACGGTCGGCTTCGTATTCACGCGACCGGCTCAGTGCCATCTGGAGCAGCCCGGCAGCGAGGGGCGCCAGGATCATGAGGAGCAGCGCGCCGATGACGTTGCCCCGCTCGTCGTCGCCGCCCCCGCCGAAGATCGCGCCCCACAGCGCGATGCGGGCCACGAACGTGATCGCCACCGCAACGGCAGCCGCGACCGACCCGATGAGGATGTCGCGGTTGCGGACGTGCGACAGCTCGTGGGCCAGTACGCCGCGCAGCTCGTCCTCGTCGAGAACCTTGAGGATCCCGGCGGTGACGCACACCACCGCGTGCCGGGGGCTACGGCCGGTCGCGAACGCGTTGGGCTGTGCGTCCGGCGACAGGTAGAGCCTGGGCATCGGCATGTCGGCCCGTTGGGCCAGCTGCTCGACGATCGCATACAGCTGCGGGGCCTCCTGCGGACTGACGGGCTTGGCCCGGGCCGCCGCCACCGCGAGCTTGTCGCTGAACCAGTAGGAGCCCCCGACGAAGACAAGCGCGAGCACCAGTCCGATGATGAGGCCGGTTTGGCCGAAGAGGGATCCGAACCCGAGGAAGAGGCCACCGAGGAGAGCGAGCAGAACGAAGGTCTTGAACGTGTTCTTGAACATGTCACATCACCTACCAGAGAAACGTTAGGCGAGGCCAGCTCGTTCCCCGACACGGTCACCCGACCCGGTTACCTGACGACAATAAGGAGCACGAGGCCGCCAGCCACCACGGCCGACGACGCCACCCGGGCCCGGCCGAGCCGTTCGTGGAGCAGGAACCAGCCGGCGGCGGCCCCGAGCACTACTGACGACTCGCGCAGCGCGGCGACGTACCCGACCGGGGCCAGGCGCACCGCGACGAGGACCATCGTGTACGCCAGCGTCGAGCAGATGCCGCCGGCGACGTAGCGACGCCATTCGAGGCGAACGGCCGGGCCCATGTCGGCGGCGTGGCCGGAGACCACCAGCCAGGCGGTCAGCGCAATGCCGGCGCCGAGCACCAAGGTGATCCCGTAACCAACGCCGCTGCTCGCGCGCCGGGACCCGGCGGCGTCGAGGGTCGTGTAGATCCCGATCGTGACCGCGGTGAGCCCAGCCCAGAGCAACGCGATCCGGGTGACATTGGGTCGAACCAGCGAGGCGAGCCCGCCCACCACGATGGCGATCGCGAGCCACGCCGGCGCCGACAGCACATCGCCGAGGAACACGACGCCGCCGATCGCGGCCAGCAGGGCGCCGCCGCCTCGCGCCAAGGGATAGGCAAACGAGAAGTCGCCGTGGTGGTAGGCGCGTACGAGCGCGAGTGTGTAGAAGACGTGCACGACGCTCGAGATGACGAGGAAAGGCCAAGCCTTCGCTTCCGGGACGCCGACCAGCGGGACGAGCGGAAGGAAGATGAGCCCGCCGATGAGGAACTGGCCCCACGCCGCGAGGAGTCGGTTGGCGCTCGTCTTGATCAGCAGATTCCACGCCGCGTGCAGCGCGGCCGATCCGAAGGCGAGAAGTGTCGCCGCCAGCATCGTTCAGTCGTAGTAGCCGGAATGGAAGTAGATGCAGGGGACGCCCTCGCCGCGGAACATCTCGACATTGCGCTGATCGTCTTCGATCGCGATGCGGAGCTCGAAGCCGTAGGACCGGAGGTCCCACACCGACGCCTGCTTGAAATCGCGCGAGAGCTCGAAGTCGCCCCACGGGCGCATCACGAGCAGGTCCCAGCGAATGCCGTAGCGATGCAGCCACGCCTCGGTGAGCTCGTGGACGCGCTGCGGACGGGCGGTGAGCAACAAGATGCGCAGCTCGCCGTCGAGCAGATCGAGGAGCACTTTGACCTCTTCGATGAGCGGGTCGTCGCCGCACGCGTCGAAGAAGCCCCGCCAGTCGCGGCGGGGGTACTCGAGATAGTGCTGACGGCCGGCCGCGTCGGACAGGACACCGTCGAGGTCGACGACCGCCGCGGGCCCCGGCTCCACCGTCCCGTCCCGCCAGGTCCAGTGTTCGGGAGTGTTCACTCCTCGTCGGTGGCTTCGGACAGATAGCGGCTCTTGATGCCGTCGACGACGCTGGGGTCGGCCAGTGTCGTGGTGTCGCCCAGCGCCTGGTCTTCGGCGACGTCCTTGAGCAAGCGGCGCATGATCTTGCCCGAGCGGGTCTTGGGCAGGTCGTCGGTGAACAGGATCACCTTCGGGCGGGCGATGTGCCCGATCATCTCGGCCACGTGCTCGCGCAACTCGGCGACCAGCGCGTCGCTCGGTTGGTGGCCCGCCCGCAGGATCACGAACGCGCTGATCGCCTGGCCCGTGATCGGGTCGGTGCGTCCGATGACCGCGGCCTCCGCCACCGCGTCGTGGCCGACGAGCGCGCCCTCGACCTCGGCGGTGGCGATGTTGTGGCCGGAGACGAGCATCACGTCGTCGACCCGTCCGAGGAGCCAGAAGTAGCCGCCGTCGTCGTCGCGCTTGGCCCCGTCGCCGGCGAAGTACTGGCCCGGGAAACGGCTCCAGTACGTCTCGCGGTACCGTTCGGGATCGCCCCAGATGCCGCGCAGCATCGACGGCCACGGCCGG
>JBOGFL010000246.1:0-2122 GCA_050743285.1 Acidimicrobiia bacterium | reverse complement strand
GTGCCGGCGGGGCCCCCGGGATCGGCGTGATCGCCCCGGTAGCCGCGGCGCGACGGCGGGGCCGGAGCGCGAGGACGAGGCAGAGCACGAGCGCGGCGGCCGACAGGCCCAGGCCGATCCAAACCGTGCGTTGCGGTGTCCACCGCAGGCCTACGTCGATCGGACCGTCGCCGTCGGGTTCGATGTACCAGCCGTTCGCGTAGCCGTCGACGAGGGTGGGCGAGCTCGAAGCCGAACCGCCGGACACATCCGCCGCCCACCCGTCGTTGAAACTCTGTCCGAGCACGAGCCAGAAGGGCTCGTGCGCCTGCTCGACGCGCACGTCGAAGCTCGTGCGACCGGAACCGGTGACTTCGACCTCGGGACCCGATGACGTTCCCGGCGCGGGCCCCAGCGCGACATCAGGGCGAGCGACGCCGCCGCGGCCCGAGGAGAAGAGGAAGCGGTCGACGTCTACACCGGTTGCCGCGCCGTCTTCGGCTCGCATCACGTGACGGCCGGCGCCGAGCCTGATCGCGGTGGATCCGCACGACTCGAGCGGCATCCCCCGTCGGGCCTCGGCGGCGGCGGCATCGCCGACCATCCGCATCGGGAGCGGTTCACCGTCGACCGTGACGAGGTCTCGACACTGGGTCGGGAGCGCGGCGGGCAGGGCGCGGGTCGAGACGCCTTCGATCCCGGTCTCGGTGATCGCGACCGGCAAGAGCGCGATCCCGCGCGAGAAGTAGTCGGTGGTGAGCACCGGCCGGACCTCTTCGATCACGAGGCGCAGGCGCCGTCCCTCGATCGGCTCGAACGAGAGTGACACCTCGGCGGTTCCGTTCTCCGCGTCGCCGTCGGGAACCTCCGGTACGTCGACCACCCGTGAGTCGCCGGCTTCGTTCTCGAGGCGCAGGCGGGTCGGGACTGAATGGCGGCCGTCGGCGATCACCGTCATGTTCATCCGGTCGGCGGTGAGCGGTGCGTGACCTCCGTGGGTCGCGACCTCCACCCACTGCCCGCGCTGCTCCCCCGATGTCGGGATCCACGCCGTACCGGGATTGCCGTCGAAGGCGCGAGAGCCGCGGGCGGCGAGATCGCCGGGCAGCCGGCTCGAGGAGTCGACGCGAACGCCGGGCGTGTCGGTACCCAGGATCTCGTCGACGCGTGAATCGAGCGTATCGGTGGCCACGCGTCCGGTTCCCGACGGGACGAAATCGCGTTCATCGGGCACTTCGAACACGCGGGCGAGCGCCACCTCCTCGTCGGCGCGCTCGGTCTCGGCGGGGTTCGCCCGCATCCTCGTCACCATGATCACGAGCCGGTGGCTCAGCGACTCGCCGGAGACGGCGCGGGGAAGATCGACCGGCAAGCGCACGAGCTCGTCGACCTGGTGGCCCTCGATGCTGACCTCGGCCAACCCGACCGCGCTGGTGCCACCGTACGAGAACCGGGTCCCGACGTTCGTCTCGTCGATCTCAATCTCGATCTCCTCGAACGTTCGTTCGTCGAACGTGATGTCTTGACCTTCGGTGGTTCGCGACGAGTCGTCGAGCATGACGTCGACGTCCGGACCTTCATTGAATCGCAACGTCGCGCCGGTGATGAATCGGTCCCGCGCACCCGTGAGTGGTTGCACGAGGGTGATGTGGTCGGTGGTGACAGGCTCGTCGAGCTCGATGACGAGCCGCTCTCCCGTCACGTCGGCGAACCGTCCGACGCGCCACGCGGTGAGGACGTCACCGTCGATGGCGTGGGCGGCTCTGCTTTCGGGGTAGTACGCGTTCGGAACGCCGTAGTTGGTTGCGGCCACCCGTTCGACACCCCGCTGAATCGCCACCGTGCGGGCCTCGTCGTCGGCGTCGGGAAACACCTGGAGCCGCTGGTCGCTGGTGTCCTCCTGGAGTGGCTCTTCGCCGGCCACCTCCGTGTAGCCGGTCGTCTCCCGGATTGTCGACCACCGCCGCGCCCGGCGGCGGTTGGTGTCGGTGAGGAGGAGGTCGGCGTCGTCGTCGAGCGCCCGCCGCAACTCGTCGGGCTTGTCTTCGAACGAAGCCGAATAGAGGAGCGTTTCGGTACCGTCGATGACGCCGGCGGCGGCAGCGTCGACGACTCCCTCGCCGTCGCCGGCCATGAGCACGGG
>JBOGFL010000245.1:0-6738 GCA_050743285.1 Acidimicrobiia bacterium | reverse complement strand
GCATCGGGCTGATCGCGTGGCGAGGTGACCGGCTCCGGACCCCCGGACGCATCGATTCGCCGGTTTCGCGCGAGTCCGCTTTCCTCGCCAACAACCTGCTGTTCGCGGGCCTGGCGTTTGTCGTGCTGCTCGGCACCGTGTATCCGCTGCTTGCCGAGGCGATCGCCGACCGCCGACTGTCGGTGGGCGAGCCCTACTTCGACCGGATGACCACCCCGCTCGGGATCACGCTCCTCTTCCTCATGGCTGCGGCGCCCGCACTGCCGTGGCGGGCCACCAACGAGCAGACCCTGCGCCACCGTCTCTTCGTGCCCGCCTGGGTGGGTGTCGCCGCGATGTTCGTCGCGCTGCTGCTCGGCGCTCGCGGACTGGCGCCAGTAGCGGCGTTCGGGCTGGCCGGGTTCGCGTTGGCCGGCATCGCGCGCCAGTTCGCCGCCGGCATCGCCGCCCGCCGCCGGGCGCACGACGAAAGCGTGTTCACCGCCTCGGGTCGCACCGTACGCGGCGATCCCCGCCTCTACGGTGGTCTGATCGTGCACGTCGGCGTGGTGCTCATCGCGGTCGCGCTGGCGGCCTCGTCGAGCTACTCCGACCGGGCCGAGGTGCGGCTCACCGAGGGGGACTCGGCCGCACTCTCCGGTTACACCTTCACCTACCTCGGCTCCGACCGCACGACAACCGATCAGAAGACGACGTTCTCCGTGGACGTGCGGGTCGAGCGCGGCAGCCGCGACCTCGGCGTGTACTCGCCGTCGATCTCGACGTTCCCGAACGCCACGCAGGGCATCGGCACGCCGTCGGTGCGGACCGGCCTGCTCGAAGACGTGTACCTCACGCTCGTGTCGTCCCCGAACGACGAGGGTCGGGTCGCGATCGCGATCGCGATCAACCCGCTCGTTGTGTGGCTCTGGATCGGCGGTGGCGTGATGGCGCTGGGCACGATCATCGCCCTTGCGCCGACCCTGCGCCGCACTCGCCGGCTGCCGGCGCCCGCCGATTCGCTTGTGCGATCGGCGCCCTCGGGAGCGCCTCCATCACACAAACAAGAAGAGACCGAGCCGGTGGCAACGTGAAGGTCCGGTGGATCGCGATCGGGGCCGGTGTCGTGGTCGCTGCGCTGGCCGTCGCGCTCGCCCTGACCGTCGACAGCGACCCGACCGCCGACGCGAAGCGGAGCCGGCTCAACGGCAAGGAAGCGCCCGCGTTCGATCTCATGACGCTGGACGGCGACACGGTGTCGTCGGAGAGTCTGGCGGGCCGGGCGGTGATCGTGAACTTCTGGAACTCATGGTGCATCCCCTGCGAACAGGAGCACCCCGAGCTCATGGAGTTCTACGAGCGTCATCGCGACGATCCTGATTTCGCGATGGTCGGCATCGTGCGGGAAGACACCGAGCAGGCGGTTCTCGACTACGTCGAGGAGCGGAGTGTGCGATACCCGATTGCCCTCGATCCCGCCGGTGAAGCGGCGCTGGCGTGGGGGACGCGCGGCCAGCCCGAGACCTACGCAATCACGCCCGACGGCGTGGTCGCGGCGAGCCTGATCGGGCCGGGCACGGTTGAGGCGTTCGAGGCGATGTTGCAGAACGCGAGGGGCGCGTGACCGCGCCGGTGTCCGCCCCGACCCGGCCGAAGGTGGCGCGCTGGGTGCCCTGGACCGTGCTCGCCCTCCTCGCATTCGTCGCCCTCGCGTGGGCAGCATGGCCGGAGGGCGACTCCGGCACTCCGGAAGCCCGCGCTGACGCGCTGGCGCGCGAGCTTCGCTGCCCCGATTGCGAGGGGCTCTCGGTTGCCGACAGCTCGACGTCGACGGCCCGGGCCATCCGGCGCGACATCGAGGAACGCACCGCGGCCGGGGAGAGCGACGGTGAGATCCGGCAGCGGTACGTCGATCTGTACGGCGAGTCGATCCTGCTCGAACCCGAAGGCGACCGGCTCGGCTTCCTCGTCTGGGGTCTGCCCGTGGTCGCCGTCGTCGTGGGCGCGGCGATCGTCGGCGCCGTCGTGATGCGCGGCCGGCGGGGGTTCACGTGAGCACGCAGCAGGAGAAGGAACGCGAGCTCGAGTTCCTCGTGCGGTCGCTTCAGGACCTGGAGGCTGAGCGCACCGCCGGCGACATCGACCCGGCGTCGTACGCCCGGCTCCGGCGCGAGTACGTCGAGCGTGAGGCCGAGGTCCGCCGGGCGCTCGACGGCGACGGGGCGGCCGCCGAACCGGAACGGGCGTCGGAGCCCGCCTCGACCCCGGTCGAAGAGCAGCCGCGGTCGAGGCGGAAGCGGCTCCTCCTGATCGGGGGGATCGGCGCCTTCGCCGCCGTGGCCGCGATCACGCTGACATTGGCGGTGAGTGACCGATTGCCGGGGCAGACCGCGTCCGGCAACTCGGCCGCAGTCACCGCTGACGACCGCGAGGCTCGCCTCGAGGACGCCGTCGACGAGCGTTCCGGAGACCCGCTGGCGCACCTCGCGCTGGCTCGCTTCCGCCTCAACACCGCCGACTTCGCCGGCGCGCTCGAGGAGTACGACGCCGCCGCCGAGCTCGATCCCACGAACCCCGAACCGGCCACGTACGCCGGGTGGGTCCTCTACCTGGCTTCGAACAGCGCCGCCGATGCGGACCAGGCGAGCGAGCTCGTCGACGCGTCGGTCGCACGGCTCGACGCCGCGGTCGAGAGCGACCCCGACTACCCCGATGCCCGGGCGTTCCGTGGCATCGTGCGCTTCCGCGGCCTCGGCGACCCGGCGGGCGCAATACCCGATCTCCAGCAATTTCTGGCCGCGAACCCCGACCATCCGTTTGCCCCTGACGTGCGTGATCTCCTTGCCGAAGCCGTCGTCCAGTCCGAGTAGCAGGAAGGAACACCGTGACTCAGAGCAGTGAGCCGCCCACCCTCGAGATCGACGACCAGAAGGTGTACCGGGCGACGATCACAACACCCCGGGGCACGATCGTGATGGATCTGGACCCGAAGCTGGCGCCGAACAGCGTCAACAACTTCGTGTCGCTGGCGCGTCAGGGCTACTACGACGGCCTCACGTTCCATCGCGTCGTACCCGAGTTCGTCATCCAGGGCGGATGTCCGCAGGGGACCGGACGCGGTGGCCCGGGCTACCAGTTCACCGACGAACCCGTGCGCGACGAGTACACGCTGGGCGCGGTGGCGATGGCGAACGCCGGCCCCGACACCAACGGCTCACAGTTCTTCGTGTGTATCGACGACTGCCGCCAGAAACTGTCGAAGGACTACAACCTCTTCGGGTACGTCGTCGACGGCATCGACGTCGCCCAGGCCACCCAGGTCGGCGACACCATGCAGTCGGTGGTCATCGAAGAACGTTGAACGCCTCAGGTGCCGCTATTCGGTCGCCTCGTCGATGAGGCCGTAGCGGCGCCGGATCGCTTTCTCGACGGTGGCGAAGAACAGGGCATCGATGACGATGCCGATCACGAGGATCACGATCATCACCGCGATCAGACTCTCGGAGTCGTTGAACTGGCGCGCGAATCCGAGCTGCTGCCCGAGCGATGTCTGGTTGGCGATGATGACCAGTAGCTCGCCTGCCATGAGGCTGCGCCACGCGAACGCCCAGCCCTGCTTCAGCCCGCTCACGAAGTTCGGGAGCGCGGCCGGGAGCACGACGTGCCAGAACCGGTTGAAGCCGCGCGCCCCGAGCACGCGACCCACCCGCAGCAACGTCGGTGGGATGTGATCGATGCCGTGGATCAGGCCGTTCGCGATCGAGGGTGCCGCCCCCAGCACGACGACGAACAGGATCGCCTCGTTGGTGAGCTTGAACAGGATGATCGCGAGCGGGAACCACGCGATCGACGGCATCGTCATCAGGCCGGTGATGAGCGACCCGAACGCGGCCCGCAAGATGCGGCTCTGAGACACCGCGATCCCGATCGCCGTACCAATCACGATGGCAAGGCCGAATCCCTGGGCGGCCCGCCACATCGTCGTGCCGATCGCCTCCGGCAGCGAGCCGTCGGCGAGCTTCTCCCACAGTCGCCCGAACACCGCCCGCGGCCCGGGCAGGACGAACTCCGGCTTCCAGCCCGACCAGACGATCAGTTGCCAGGCGCACAGCGCGATTCCAACGGCGGCGAGTTTGGGCCACAGCGCCGACCACACCCGCGCCAGCCGGCTGGGCCGCGGCGGGATCGCCAGCTCGAGGGAGTCGAGACCCGAGAGCTCTTCGTCGAGACGCGCGCGATCGCGCAGGTCAATCGCCATGGCTGCGAACCTCCTCGCGCAGGCGGTCGGTGATCGTGGCCGCCTGATCGGCGACGTCGTGGGAGTCGATGCGGCGGGGGCGGGGGATCTCGATCGGGATCTCCGCCGCCACCCGACCGGGCCGACTGGTCAGGACGACGACCCGGTCGCCGAGTCGCACCGCCTCGCGCACGTTGTGGGTCACGAACACCACGGTCAGTCCGGTGTCCCGCCACAGCCGCTCGAGCTCGTCGTGGAGCACGTCGCGCGTCATCGCGTCCAACGCGCCGAACGGCTCGTCCATGAGCAGGATCTCGGCGTCCTGGGCGAGGGCGCGGGCGAGCGCCACCCGCTGGCGCATACCGCCCGACAGTTCGTGGGGCAACTTGCGGGCGAAGTCGCGCAGGCTGACCAGATCGAGGAGCTCGTAGGACCGCCGGCGGCGGTCCGATCCCTTTACCCCGCCGAGCTTGAGCGCGAGTTCCACGTTGCCGCGCGCCGTGAGCCACGGGAACAGGGCAGCCTCCTGGAACATCAGACCCGTTCGACCGTGTGTCTCGATCCGACCCGCGGTCGGCCGGTCGAGCCCTGCGACCAGGTTCAGGAGCGTCGTCTTGCCGCACCCCGACGCCCCGACGAGGCACACGAACTCACCCCGCTCGACTTCGAGGCTGACGCCGTCGAGCGCCGGCAGGGCATTGCCGGCGTGCCCGTAGACCTTCGATACCGTCTCGAGCGCAATGGGTCGGACGCCGGCCTCCGTGGGGGGGCTCACGGAGACCGGCGCCGCGATCGTCTGGGCCATGTCGGGTGTACCTCCGGTTAGGAGACTGCGATGCCTTGTACCTCGGGTTCCCCGCGATCAGCGAGGATCTCGTTGATCAGGGTGAGGTCGTAGATGTCGGTCAGGTCGACCGGGTCGAGCAGCCCCAGTTCCTCGGCGTCCTCGGCGTCTTGCTGCAACGACGACGCGATCGGGTCGAACGTGAATTCGAGCTGCTCCCAGGCCCGGGCGGTGATGTCCTCGGAGACCTCGCTGCCGCTGATCTGCTCGATCTGGTTGATCGTGTCGGCCTGCGCCTTCTCCGCGTTGTCATTCACGAAGTCGATGGCGGCGGCATGGCCTTCGAGGAACGCCTTCACCACGTCGGGGTTGTCTTCGAGGTAGGCGGTACGCACGATGATGTGCGTGGTCACGAACTGACCGTCGGGCCACAGGCTCGCCTCGTCGACGAGCACCTCTCCGCCGCCCTCCTCGACCAGGCGGGTGGCCCACGGCTCGGGCACCCACGCGCCGTCGATGTCGCCGGCCTGGAACGTCTCGAGCGTCGTCGAGTTCTCCTGCGGGACGATCTCGACGTCGCCTCCGCCTTCGGTCGTGGTTTCGAAGCCGTGGTCGGCGAGATACGCGCGCAGCGCCACGTCCTGGGTGTTACCCAGCGATGGGGTGGCCAGCGTGGTCCCTCCGAGCTGGTCGGGCGAGGTGATGTCGGGCGACGTGACCAGCGAGGCACCGCCGCTGGCCGCGCCGGAGATCAGGCGTACCGCCTCGCCTTCGGACTGCGCGTAGGCGGTGATCGCCGGGCTCGGGCCGATGTAGCTGATGTCGAGCGCGTCCGAGAACAGCGCTTCGGTGACCTCGGTGCCCGAGTCGAACGTGAACACCTCGACGTTGACGTTGTCGGGAAGGCTGTCGTCAAACAATCCCTCCTCGACGCCCACCAGCGCGGGGGCGTGGGTGACGTTGGGGAAGTAGCCGAGCCGGAGCGTGACCTCGCCGCCGCCGCTGCTCGACGAGCCGCCGTCGTCGCCGCAGGCGGCCGCGCCCACCGTCAGTGCGAGGGCACCGGTGATTGCAAGCACTCGCAGGTATCGATGCAAGGGGGATACCTCCGTCCGGACCGAGCGCCCCCGCACTCCCGGTAATGTTGATCAAGTAGGTCGGAAAGCTAAAGAAACTGCGCCGGGATGTCAAGCCCGGTGATATTCTCGACAGGAGAAGTCGAGATGTGGATCACGCGACGCACCGATTACGCCACCCGGGCCGTCCTTGCCCTGACCCTCGACGGCGACGAGGAGCCCCGCAAGATCCAACAGCTCGCCGATGCGACCTCCACACCGGTCTCGGTGCTGGAGCAGCTGCTGCCGCAGCTCCGCAGCGCCGGCATCGTGCGGTCGGAGCGGGGACCGGCCGGGGGTTACCGGCTGAACCACGCGCCGGAGGAGATCACGCTCGGTAAGGTCGTCCGCCTGATCCAGGGGCCGCTGGCACCGATCTCGTGCGCCACCCGCAGCGAGCCCGAGCCCTGTCCGATGGAGGTCGGATGCGCGTTGCGGGAGACGTGGGCCGAGGTGCGCGACGCCACCATCGCCATACTCGACCGCACGACGTTCGCCGATCTCGCCGCTCGTTCCGGCGGGCGCTGGACCGGCGCTTCGCGGTTGCCCTCGCCGTCCTCGCGATAGCCGCCGGCGCCGCCGCCTGCGACGACGACGACGGCTCGAGCGACAGCCCGGTGAGG
>JBOGFL010000244.1:0-1652 GCA_050743285.1 Acidimicrobiia bacterium | reverse complement strand
CTCCACCACCGCCTTGCGGGCCGCCTCCTGGAACCGCGCCACGGACCATTCCTCGTCCGGGTCGATGACGTCGACAACGTGATGTGCGATCTCGGCGCGCTCTCGCGCCGTCGGCTTGGCCGTACCGATGTCCATCCCCCGGTACACCTGCATGGAGTCCATCGAAACGATCTCGACGTCCCGCCGGTCGCGGGCAACCTCGAGCGCGAGCGCGGACTTTCCCGACGCGGTGGGGCCCACCAGCGCCAGGTGGACGGGAGATTCGGTCAACCCGCCGCGACCGGGATCCGACGGCGCGCCGGCGGTTGCAGATCGCCATGGAGCCAGTGCAAGGCGGCACCGGTGATCGTCACCGATGTGTACGTCCCGGCCGCGGGGCCGCCGTCGTCCCCGGCGGGAAAGTGGACGAGCTTGCCCTGGCGCGTTCGGCCCGAGCGCTTCGCGGGGTCAGTTCTCGACGGACCGTCGACGAGGATTTCCTCGACACGGCCGACGCGTGCCCGGTGCCGCTGTTCGCCCTGCCGTTCGACCGCCGTGATCAGGCGCGCCATGCGCGCTCGGGCAACGGGGGCGGGAACGAACTGATCGGTCATGTCGGCGGCGGCGGTGCCCGGACGCGGCGAGAACACGAACGTGTAGGCCGCGTCGTACGCGGCTGCATCGACCATCGCCAGAGTGTCTTCGAAGTCGGCGTCGGTCTCGCCGGGGAACCCGACGATGATGTCGGTCGTCACCGCAAGGTCGGGCACTGCGGATCGGGCAGCTTCGAGGCGCTCCAGGTACCGCGCCGCGGTGTAGCCCCGGTGCATCCGGGCCAAGACCCGGTCGCTGCCCGATTGGAGCGGCAGGTGGAGCTGCTCGCACACGCCGCTGCACTCGGCCATGGCCGCGATGGTCTCGGGCCGGAGATCCTTGGGATGGGGGGATGTGAACCGGATCCGGCGGATGCCGTCGACCGCGTCGACCGCACGCAGCAGGTCGGCGAAGCGGGGCCGGTATTGCCCCGCTCCGAGGTCACGGCCGTACGAGTTGACGTTCTGCCCGAGCAGTGTGATCTCGGTGACGCCGTCGGCGGCGAGAGTCTCGATCTCGTGCACCACGTCGCCCAGCCGGCGGCTCACCTCGTAGCCCCGCACCGAGGGGACGATGCAGAACGTGCACGTGTTGTCGCACCCGATCTGGATCGTCACCCACGCCGAGTGGGCCGACTCCCGTCGCGCCGGGAGCGCAGAGGGGTACGTCTCGTGCTCTTCGGTGATCTCGACGACCGGTCCCCCGTCCCGAGCCTGTTCGAGCAACTCGGGCGCCCGCGCCAGGTTGTGGGTACCGAACACCACGTCGACGTGCCCGGCCCGCTGGACGATCAAGTCGCGGTCTTTCTGGGCCAGACAGCCGCCGACCGCGATCTGCACGTCGGGCCGGCGCGCCTTCAGTTCCTTCAGGCGACCGAGGTGCCCGTACAGCTTGTTGTCAGCGTTCTCGCGAATGCAGCAGGTGTTGAGCACGACCACGTCGGCGACCTCGACGTCGTTGGTGGGCTCCATCCCGTCGCGCGCGAGCAACCCGGCGATGCGCTCCGAATCGTGCTCGTTCATCTGGCACCCGAAAGTGCGAAGGTAGAAGCGCCGCGACATTGATTCCAAGTCTAGGGG
>JBOGFL010000243.1:0-7744 GCA_050743285.1 Acidimicrobiia bacterium | reverse complement strand
GCGGATCGGCTGGATGTCGGCCGGGAGGTTCGGCCTGACGTTGTTGTCGAACCAGTTCTGGCCGTCCTCCTCGGTCTCCCACATCTCGACGACGCGCCACCCGCCGGACGGGTTCGGTCCGCCGGAGTGGGCGATGAATCCGTTGGAGGCCTGCATCAGGGGCTTCATCTGCTCGACGAGCCCCGCATAGATCTCCTCGGTGAGATTCGGCACCTCACCGATCATGAGAACAGCCATCGGTTGATCCTCCCAAGTGTCGGAAACGCAAAGCTACCCGGTTCGTCTCGGCTCGGCCCGCTCGACACGGTGGCGCGCCAGTCCGGCGAACACCTGCCGATGGAGCGGCGCGAGGAGCTTTCCAGTACGTGCCCTCGATGTCGCGCGAGCAACGTGGTCGCTGCGGCGAAAGCCTTCGATGTACTTCTCGACGACCTCCTTGCGGACCGACATGTGTCAGGCACACTATTGGCGTCCACAAGACGCAGAGGACCGCATGAATACCCCGGCCGAGACCGACTTCCCGCTCATCATCTCCGTCGACGACCACATCCTCGAGCCTCGCGACCTCTGGCAACGAGAGCTGCCGGCGTCGCTCCGCGAACGTGGTCCGCGAGTCTCACGCGAGAAGGCCAAGATCGAATTCAGCGGAGGAAAGATCTCCTTCGAGCGCAACGTACCCGACGGGCGGTGGTGCGACATCTGGCTGTTCGACGACCTGGTGCTCCCGACCGGCATCCTGCACGCGGCCGGCGGCATGCCGCCCGAGGAGCAGGAGAACAAGCCGGCCATCTACGAGGACTTCCGTCCCGGCGCCTACGACCAGACCGCCCGCCTCGCCGACATGGACGCCAACCACCAAGAGGTCGGGATCAACTACCCGAACACGTTCCCGCGCTTCGCCGGTCAGGGTTTCGCCGAGCGGGCCGACAAGGAACTCGCGCTCGAGTGCCTGCGGATCTACAACGACTGGATGATCGACGAGTGGTGTGGCGGCATCGGCAAAGGCCGGCTCCTGCCGCTCACGCTGATCCCGCTCTGGGACCCGGCGGCGGCCGCGGAGGAGGTGCGGCGCTGTGCGGCGAAAGGCAGCTACACCATCGCCTTCAGCGAGAACCCGACCAAGCTCGGGTTCGACTCGCTCTACACCGGCGCGTGGGACGTGCTTTGGGAGGCGTGCGAGGAGACCGACACCACGATCTCGATGCACATCGGTTCGTCGTCGTCGATGCCGACCACGTGCAAGGAAGCGCCGCTGGCCGTCTCCATGTCGCTCAACTCGCACAACGCACAGGGCTCGGTGTGCGACTGGGTGTACAGCCGTACGCTCGAGCGGTTCCCGAAGCTGAAGCTGGCCTACGCCGAGAGCCAGGTCGGTTGGATGCCGTTTCAGTTCGAGCGCATGGATTCGGTCTGGGCAGAAGACGTGGGCGGCATCGAGCTGCCCGAGCCGCCCTCCACGTACGCAAGGGGCCGGGTGTTCGGTTGCATCTTCGACGACGTGCACGGTCTCCGCTGCCGCGACGAGGTCGGGATGAGTCAGATCCTCTTCGAGTGCGACTTCCCGCACCCGAACGGTTCGTTCCCGCACTCCCGCCACCGGGCCTGGGAGCTCGCCAGCGCCGCCGGCCTCGACGCCGGCGAGGTGTACCAGCTCGTCCGCGGCAACGCGATCGCGGTATACGGCCTCCAACGCTTCGGTATCAACAACTAGTCGACAGGACCGACGGTCGCCCGGGCGGGACCCCTACCGGTTCGGACAGGTGCCGCCGTTGACGTCGACGTTCGTTCCCGATTTGGGCACCGTGACGCAGGCGCTCTGGTCCGCGACCGTCACCTGCACGTAGCAGTCGTCATCGACACCGTCGTCGTTCCCGTCGTCGATCCCCTTGATCTCGGGATCTCCGGGCAGATTGTCGACCGCCGCTCGGAGGGTTTTCGTGTTGCAGAGGCCACCTTTCACATTCTCGCCTTGGGTCTTCAAGGAGGCACGGAGGCCCTCGGCGGCGGCCCGCGCGCCAGCTTCTCCGGCTTTCTCCTGGACTTGGTTGACGGCGTCTCCAGCGTCGTCGTCACATCCCAGCCCGAAGACGAATGCGGTGGCGACGGCAAGCGTGATGACCGGCAGAGAGCGCATCGCTGCGTCCTTTCCACTCGGAAGTCTTGTCCACTCGGAAGTCTTGGCCAAAACGTCGCAACCCGCGAAGGTGGGGAGCCAAGATGGTCGTAACCATCGTAGGAGGATTGGTGGCAGAGCACCCGGCTGTTCCGGCCGAGATCGTCGCCAAGCTCCGCTCCGTCTACCTCGGGTTGCCCGAGGTGCACGAGGAGCAGGCCTGGTTCGGCACGCGATGGCGGATTCGGACGAAGACCTTCGCGCACGTCCTTGTCGTCGACTCGGCCTGGCCGCCCGGGTACGCGCGGGCAGCCGAAACGGACGGTCCCGTCACCGTGCTGATGTTCCGGTCGTCCGGTCCAGAGCTCGACGCGCTCCGGAGCGCCGGTCACCCCTTCTTCGCGCCCCGGTGGCGGGCCGACGAGGTCGGAATAGTCCTCGATGCCACTGCCGACTGGGATGACGTCGCGGAGCTCCTCACCGAGAGCTATTGCGCCCTGGCGCCCAAGAAGCTGATCGACCGTGTAGACCGGCCTGCGGACAGGCCATGACAGCATGTTCAGAACGGATCTCGCGATGGCAAAGCTGATCTACTCGGCGATCGCCTCACGCGACGGTTACGTCGCCGACGAGGACGGCAGCTTCGACTGGAGTGCGCCGGACGAGGAGGTGCACACGTTCGTCAACGACCTCCTGCGGCCGATCGGCACCTACCTCTACGGTCGCCGGATGTACGAGGTCATGGTCGCCTGGGAGACCATGGACGCCTCGCCTCCTTCTATGCGGGACTTCGCGAAGATATGGCGGGCGGCCGACAAGGTCGTGTACTCCAAGACACTGGAAACCACGTCCAGCGCGCGGATCCGCATCGAGCGAGACTTCGATCCGGAAGTGGTCCGGCAGATGAAAGCGGCAGTGGAACGCGACATTGCCGTGGGCGGCCCCCCCTTGCCGCCCAGGCGATCAAGGCAGGGCTGGTCGACGAGTGTCACCTGTTCCTCGCGCCCATCGCAGTAGGAGGCGGCAATCAGGCCCTTCCGGACGACGTGCGCCTGGAACTCGAACTGCTCGACGAACGCCGCTTCGGAAACGGCTTCGTCTACCTCCACTACCGCACCGGTTGAGGATCGGATACGAGGGGGAGCCGTTGCGCGCGAGGCGAGGGTGCTCGGCAGCCGACGGGCTCGCGAGGCTGCGTCGCGATGTCGATCTGCCCGAACGTATCGAGGTCTCCGTTGGCGCCGTGCACGAGCACGAGGGGGGACCCGTGGGCGAACCTGGTTGCAGACGAGATCTTCGATGCCCGCGGCGGCGCAGTGGCCGCGCACGACGCCGTTGTCGTAGCCGCGGTCGAGGTGCAGCGTCTCGATGTCGGCGAGCAGCCCGCGCGGTCGGGGAGCGGTTTCAGCGAAAGCCGTCGCCGCCCGTGCGCCGCGCATGATGGTGAAACCTCCACTGGCTCGTCGTGTGTGGGTCAGCACCCCGATCATCTCGGGGCCCACACGACGAGCGGTGGATGGTCACCTCATGCGCTGCCTATCCGCGCGGCCTCTTAGTCCACGTGCCGTCGTTCTGTACTGACGACTACTTTGTCGCTGCCACCCAGACCGCCTGGTTCTCGGTACGGACCCGGCCGTCCGCGGTCGTGAACGGCGCCCACGCCGCGGTGACCTTGCGCCAGACCTGTTCCTTGGTCTCGGGGGATTGCCCCTTCAGGAGGTTCACGATGGGGGGTGCGACGTCGCGGGCCCACTGGGTGAAGTCTTCGGGCGATGGCGTCTCGTACACAGCCATCACGGTCCCGGTCTCCACGTCGCGAAACCCGGCGTCGGTGACCAGGCGCACGAGCGCGTCTGGATCGGCGAGAGCGAAGATGCCGGGCCCGCTCGCGGGCGGTGCGGGCAAATCTAGGGCCTCGAGGATGACCGAGACCGGGCGCGCGAACTGCACGGTTTCTGGGGCTCCCCATACCGCGGCGGCGAGGCGACCGTCCCGCTTGAGGAAGGTGTGGAACCGCTCGAGCGTCCCCGGGACGTCGGGAAGGAACTGCAGTCCCTGTCGAGAGAGGATGGCGTCGAAGGTATCGGACTCGAAGGAGAGCGCTTCCGTGTCGGCTTCGAGGAACTCGACGTTGTCGAGTCCGGCCCGTGCAGCGCGTTCGCGTCCGAAGTCGAGCATGTTTGCGGAAATGTCCGCGGCCAGCACGCGTCCCGTCGGAGCGACGATTCGGGCGGCGGTCAGCGCCGGTTCGCCGTAGCCGGTGGCAACATCAAGCACGGTGTCGCTCGGACCGATCCCGGCGAGCTCGACGAGCGTACGTGACACGATCTGGCCGCCCCCTTCGAGCACGTCGTACCACTTGCGCCAGCCTCGGGCTGCGATCTCCCAGTCAGTGCGTTGCGCCTCTTTGAAGGTGATCGGGTCGAACGGCTGTGCCGGCGTCATGTCTCCTCTTCTCGAGGACTCGTGTTTCGGAAGATACGTGATCATCGAAGTTGTCGGCATCGCTTGAATGCACCAAATACGCGGGTTCTCGCGCTGGTGCGTTCCCGTTATTCCGCCTCAGACGAGGTGTTGCTCCACGGCGAAGGCGGTTGCAGAGGCGCGAGACGAGACTCCGAGCTTGGTGAAGATGTTCTGCGCGTGGCGGCCGACGGTGTGCTCGCTGATGATTAGCTCCGCGGCGATCTCTCGGTTGGTCTTGCCCGCGGCCAAGAGGCGGAGCACTTCCAACTCCCGCGCGGTGAGCCCCGCTGGTGGGGGCGAGCGATCCAGCAAGGCGGCCGCCCGTCGAAGGTCGCCGGCTGCACCCAGGTGTTGGAAGATGACGCTCGCTGCCTGTATCTCTAGCTGAGCGCCTTCCTCGTCGCCCAAGGCCTTGGCAACAGTGCCGATCAACAGCCGGGTCTGTGCCTCCTCATAGGGAAGGCCCAGCTCACACCAAGTGGCCCGTGCTGCCTGCAGGTCGCCCATCGCACCGTTGAGATCTCCACCGGCGAGACGCACGGTGCCGCCGGCCAGCGCCGCGATCGCGTGCGCCGCCGGGCGATCGATCGCCTCGGCGACCGCACGCAGCTCGCCGGCTGCCTCCTCTGCCAGGCGGGCATCGCCCGCCACCAGCGAAGCCTCGACTTGTGCCGCCAGCATTTGTGCCCGTGCCACGGGACCTCGCGACGCGTCGGCCAGCGCCGTTCGCAGCGCGTTGGCGGCGACTGTCGCTTGCCCGTGGGCGAGCCGGACCAACGCAAGGCCAGGCTGCGGGTCACGCCCCAGCTCGTGAGCCCGACGAAATGCCTCCTCCGCGCCCACCAGGTCGCCGCGCCGCCGGCGCAGCTCGCCGAGTGAGTAGGACGCCTCAGCAGCCGATCGAGGCTTGAACGCCGCCAGCTCGTCTCGAGCTGTGCGGATCTCGCTCTCGGCTTCATCCCATCGACCGCGGAGGCAGAGGATCTCACCGCGGTGGATTCGACAGATCCCGTGGAAGGGCGTCGTCGCCGGCAAGGACGCGCACCACGCGCGAGCCGCATCAGTCCACTCGGAGCCACGCTTGATATCCGCGATCTCATGACATTCGGCGATGACCGAGCAGTACACCGCGCCGGCGAAGAAGTCAGTGAGTTGATCGCTCAGCACGAGCGTCATCGCTTCATCCAACGACGCGCAGCCCCCGTCATGGTTGCCTTCGGCGATGAGGATGCGCCCGTGGAGCGTCAGCCCCAACGCAACGATCCCCTGCGCGCCGTGGCGGTCACCGATCTCGATCGCGTGTCGCGCGCATGACTCCGCCTCGTCCAGCGCGCCGCCATTCAGTGCCAGCTCTGCATCGGCCAGCGCGACGAATCCACGCTCGACCACCTCCGGCACCGTCGCAAGATGGCGGCGGGCCCGTCGCAACCAGCCCATGGCGACCACCGTTTCCCCGCCGTACAGGTGCTCCCAGAAAAGACGCCACGCCACCCGACCCGCCGGCTGGTTCTCGCGCCCTTCGAGATAGCCCACATACGCCCGCTGCCGCGTGGCCATCGACTCCTCCAGCCGGCACATCATCCAAGCAGCGTCTGCCAGCGCCTCGAGTTGCTCCGCCGCCAATTCGGCAGGATCCAGTTCGCTCAGTCGGCCGTAAGTCTCCACCCAGGAGTCCCGCGGCATGCCTGCGTCACGGATGCCGTCGGCTCGAGCCATCGAGACCCTCCCCGTCCGTGGGTGACTGGCGTTGGAGAAACTCGTGAGCCACCAGTTTCGCATGACAGATGCTCCGCCGGCCTCGAGCCGCGTGTGTGGGGCTGCGTGGACCCTGCTGTCGACCGCTCCTGAATCGGCGTTCCGCGCGTGCCCGCGCACAGAGCGGCGTATCGACACGACCGGGCAGCACGCAGACGGCATATCGGGCCTCGCGACCACGTAACGGTTGGCGGCGCCTGCGACACTCCGGCGGGGCACGGAACGCCGACCAGAACGTCATCCCTGGCAACGCAGCGGGGATCCGTCGATCAGGGGTTGGCCGGGCGGATGCGTCACGTCAGGGAATACCGGCCGGAGCACTAGCGGTGAGGAACGCGTGTATTCCACGCTTGTTCGATCTGTCGCATGACTGCTGGGTAAACAACCCAATGCCGGAACGGCTTGATAAGCGCCATGTATCCCTTCCCGAACGGACCGCGTGGCTTGACGTAGACGGCCATCTGTCCCTGGTAGCCGCCTTCGCCCTGATCGACCCAAGCCAGGTGCATCACGGCGTGCACGGTTCGGTTCGACAATTCCGCGGCAAATTCGACGTCGGTCCGATAGAGGGCACGAAAGGCGTGGAGCCAAAATCCAGATCCGCCGCCGTGTTGCGCAGATCGTCGGGCAGTCGGTCGATCAGTGAGGTTCGCTCGTACCCAGAATCGGCAGTTTGCCTGCGGCATCATCCCAACCGCTGTCGATCGGAGCCGAGATCCTGCCGAGTCCGAACCAGCTGCCGAGGCGATCGCGGACACACCACAGGACGCGAGTCGGAAGGGACCCGGCCTTGGCCGGATCGAGGGAAACCATGAGCTCGAGGAGCGTCTGGAAGTCGTCGGCGCCACCGTGCACGGGAAGGGCCCAGACATTCTCCAGAGTGAAGTCGGGCGCGATATCGCGGATACGCCAGGGGCGAGATTCGTGTGCTGCGTTCGGAAGCCTCATGCTGATCCTCGATCCATCGACGTCCGATGGAATAGCCGCTGGTGGTCACGGACATGGCCGAGCGCTGCCACCGCCATGGATGGCGTGAACGATCGGGCTCGATGCGATTGGCGCGACGACCGCGGAGTCACGCTACCTTGACCTCTCGAGCTCGAGGGCGAGCGTGCCGGCAGCCTCGTCGAGGACCCGACCTTGCTTCGCATTCGTTCCCTTCGGCGTATTAGCGCGTCACTCGATTGCGCAGACTGACTGGACCGTCTGCGCGCGAGACGTGACTGCGCACACGACCTTCGGCATCGACGGAGTTCAAGTCGGCGCGACTACGCATCATTCGCTTGCAGTTGATCGGGCCGGGCGGCAGACGAACCGGGAAGCCGCTTTGAGAGCAATCGGTGCCACGAAGCGGCACTTGACCTGGAGCTCCGCCTGCGGGATGGTGCGCGATGCTGACCACTGTGACCC